>JAPKEK010000056.1 GCA_028822125.1 Pseudomonadales bacterium
CGACGCGGGCTGAAGTTGCCCCGGGGTTTTCAGAAAGTAGATGGTGTCAAACTGGTTCGCAAGCGTTGATCCAGACTGATTCAATCATGCTGGAAGTTTAACCTGGTTTTAGCCCGTGATCATCGGAGCTGCTCGTTATGACCGGCGTCCAGGCAGAACAGCTCGATATCTGATGCCATTGGTGAATGGAATGGTTGAATGTCGTAGTGCCTGAAGTTTGGGTCATCATAAGGCTGACCTGTTTCGATAGTCCGTCTGGTCATTTCATCGTAGATTGATCTGCTGATCAGCGGTTTTCCGGGGCTGAACGAGGCCATATAACGAACTCGTTTGGCGATGGTTTCATGGTCTTCGAGCAAGCCTTGCGCCAGGGCCATTTTTGCCTGTAGACGACCCTCCGATGCTGTCACCAGGTGTTCGACAAAAATCGTGAATTCAAGGCAGTTAGGCAGGTGTTGAGCCGAGCGGAATTGCGCTTCGTATTCGCCCGTGGCGATTTCAACCAGATTGCCGTGCAGCTGCTTGCATTGTTCCAGTATGGCCTGGGTTGGTATCAGCCGGTGGGGCATTAATTTTACCGCCAGCAGGGTGCACGAAGTGCACTCGTCTATCGAACTATCCGCTGGGCCACCAGCATCTGCTGCGGCGGGCTGGGGCCGTGCCCGGGCTGTAATCCAGAGAACCAGGAAGTCACCGAAGAAGTAACCCAGCAGGCAGACAATGGCTACCATGAGGCTATAAGCTGCGACAGCAGTCCACAGTATCGCTACCAGGTGGCCTGAATTGGGTTGGTCGTCGAATTCAATAACCAGACGACCCAGATATTCGCTTTGAGACCGGATGTCAGCGGTCAGCCGGGTGGACCTGGGACTGGTCAGCCCGCTTTGAACTAACAGTTTATTCTGTGGATCATAGATTGCCGTCAGCGATATACGCTGTTCTTGAGACAAATCATCGAGAATGACATTCAGCGATAAAAGGTCTCGTTTTGCCAGGTAATCAGCAGTCACCCGCGCTATCTGATTAGCAGTACTTTGACGAAGTTCTTTGCTTTGGATATTGAGAGTACCGGAAGCGAGTATCAGAATTCCCGAAACCGTTATAGCAGCGGCAGCGATCAACGGAATAGTCAGGGCGGCTAAGAGCCTTAATGGGGATTGAAGCATAATAGGCAATGGTAACATTCCAGTCAGAAAGTATAGCGCATTGTTGATAGCGACTGTTCCCGATCATGCTAATAAGAGATAATAAGATTCCTGTCGTACAGATGCGATTCATGAATAATCTAGCATTGATAAACATCACCGGTAGAGACAAGCCCGGCTTGACTGCTTTAGTGACCTCAATCCTGAGTGAGATGGATGTGACCATTCTGGATATCGGTCAGGCTGTTATCCATGATTATCTGAACCTGGGAATCCTGACAGAGTTAACCGATGCAACCCAGGAGCCCCTGCAGGGAATCAGGGCCGCCATTGAAAAGGCCGGTCTCAGTATTAATATTAATAAGGTTGATGAGCATCGATATACGCAGTGGGTTCAGCAGCAGGGTCGACGCCGGACTATCCTGACCTTGCTCTCCAGGAAGATTAAAGCCAGGCATGTTTCAGCTGTGTCCATGATGATTGCCCAGCATGGCTTGAATATAGATAAAATCACTCGGTTATCCGGCAGGATTCCCCTGGCAGGTTCAGAGAAAAAAACCAGAGCCTGTGTGGAGTTTTCCCTGAGAGGAGAACCTCCAGCCGAATTTAGAGAGAACTTAATGGCTTTAGCCGGCCAGCTCGATGTGGATATTGCGGTGCAGGAAGATGGCATTTTCAGAAGGCATCGCCGTTTGATCGCTTTTGATATGGATTCTACCCTGATTGATACTGAGGTCATTGATGAGCTGGCCGTAGCGGCGGGTGTTGGCAGCCAGGTATCTGCAATTACAGAGCTCGCGATGACTGGTCAGTTGGATTTTCATGAAAGTCTGCGTCAGAGGGTAAGCTTACTGAAAGGACTTTCGGTGCAAGTTATGGCTGAACTCGCTGGGCGACTACCTTTGACAGAAGGTGTCGAGGTTCTGTTTTCGGCATTGAAAATGCTGGGCTATAAGACGGCCATTATCTCAGGTGGATTTACCTATTTTGGTGATAACCTGAAAACGAGGTTAGGGGTTGACCATGTGTATGCCAATGAGCTGGAGGTGGTCGATGCCAAGTTGACAGGTGAGGTCGTCAGGCCTGTTATTGATGCCAAAGCAAAAGCAGACATTCTGTCTGAGTTGGCAAGAAAAGAGGGCATCGCCATGGAGCAGACTATCGCCGTGGGAGATGGTGCTAATGATCTGGAGATGCTTGCCGCTGCCGGTCTGGGAATTGCCTATCATGCTAAGGCGATCGTACGTGAAAAGAGCGATCATGCTATTTCGCGACTGGGCTTGGACAGTATCCTCTTCCTGCTCGGCATCAGTGATCGAGAGCACGATAACCACTGATTCAGAAATACGCCCGAGGCCCGGAGTGTTAATTTCAGCAATCGAGTATCGTCCCGGCTTAGTCAGAGGTGATCTACTGGCGTTGATCCTATGAAATTCTAAGGTATTGCCTGTATTATGGGGAGCAGCTAAATCAGGAACCTTGAACTATGGCTAGTTTTTCCACCAATGAATTTAAATCAGGACTTAAAGTTCTTCTTGAAGGCGAGCCTTGCAGCATTGTTGAAAATGAGTTTGTAAAGCCCGGCAAGGGCCAGGCTTTCAATCGAGTCAAGCTGAAGAACCTGAAAAGTGGACGGGTCTGGGAAAGAACTTTTAAATCCGGAGAATCGCTCGAGGGGGCCGATGTCATGGAGTACGATATGGAGTATCTGTACTCGGATAGTGAATATTGGCATTTTATGCGAACGGATGGCAGTTATGAGCAATTAGCGGCCGATGAGGCTGCGGTCAGTGATGCCATGCAATGGTTGAAGGAAACAGAAAAATGTACTGTTACCCTGTGGAATGAGGTACCGATCCTGGTTGTTGCACCGAACTTTGTTGAGCTTGAAGTCGCTGAAACAGACCCTGGACTCAAGGGTGATACTGCCAGTGGAGGATCTAAACCAGCAACCCTGACCACCGGGGCCATCGTTAAGGTGCCGTTGTTTATTAACATTGGAGAAACTGTTCGAGTCGATACCCGAACAGGAGAATACCAGGGTAGAGGCAAAAGCAGCTGATCCATGAATGAGTGGCGAGCTCAGCCCTCGTGGCAAACACTGGTTGCCCGAGATCGACTTAACCGGGCTATCAGGGCATTTTTTTGCGGACGCGACGTCGTTGAAATCAGCACGCCCGTGCTGGGCTTGCGCGGCTCGCCTGATTGCCATTTACAGAGCCTGGAAGTCCATACTCAGCAGGACAGGTACTTTCTCCAGACGTCACCTGAGTTTGCTATGAAACGGGTTCTGGCAACCTATGGTCGATCGATTTATCAGATCTGTCCTGCCTTCCGGCAAGCAGACCTGGGACGCCTGCATAATCCTGAATTTTCTATATTAGAGTGGTATCGGCCCGAATTTGGGCTCGATGAGTTAATGGACGAGGTTATGGCACTGCTGAGAAGCTTGCCGGAGGGCAAAGCCTGCTGGGCAGCTGAACCGAATCGGGTTTCTCACAGGGAAGTCTTTTTAAATGAATTTGGGTTCGATCCTAATGTTGCGTCCATCGCCCAGCTCCGCAGCCTAATTGAGCGACATACCAGCCTTGAGGTTAGTCATCTGGGTCACTTTGACGATGAGATGGCGCGTTCGGATTGCCTGGATTACTTGTTTACTGAATGCATAGTAGCAGGATTTTCCGGACTGACCTGGGTTGTTGATTTCCCTGTATGCCAGGCAGCACTGGCAGAGATTGATGACGCGGGCCAGACTGCATCGCGCTTCGAGTTGTATGTACAGGGGATTGAATTAGCCAATGGTTATCAGGAATTAACGGATGCTATCGCCATGGGAGAGCGATTCGATCAATGGAATCAATACAGGCTCAATCGAGGTTTGCCTGTTATGGCAATTGATCAACGCCTTTTATCAGCGATCTCTAATCTACCCAGATCGGCTGGAGTAGCAATGGGCCTGGATCGTTTAATGATGGCCTGGCTGGATGAGGATAACATCGGCAACGTCATGCCTTTTGTTTGGTCAGCAAGCTAATACGGGTTCAAGATTTTCGCCCACTTTTACTTTGTCTCCGCTGCAGACCCGCCAGTCGGCATGCCAGTCCGCGATCAATATAACGGTTGAACCTAGCAGGAACCGGCCTGCTTCCTGACCTTGATCAACAAAGTAACTGTCGAAGGATTCTTCAACAGCGCTGGCTGCCTTATAAGGCTCACTGTTCCACACAGCTTGCATGGCTGCGACGATCATGGCACCCACCATAACCATGATTACCTCGCCTTGTTCTGTGCTCAGTCTGAAAACCAGACGCTCATTACGGGTAAACAGGCCATCAATGTGTTCAGTTGTAGCTGCGTTAACCGAGAACAGATCGCCAGGAATGTATTGACTGGATAGGAGCTGGCCCTGGCACGGAAAATGAACTCGATGGTAGTTATGGGGCGCCAAATACACGGTAAGGTAACTACCGTTGGTAAATCGATCTGATAGGCGATTTCCAACCAGGGCAGACAATTCATAGTTGATGCCCTTGGCCTGGATTAGCTGGTCTGCTTTCAGATGACCTGATGCAGAGACCACACCATCCGCCGGGCTGCTGAGCTGTCCGGAAACGGGGCGGCAAGCGGATGCCAGTTCTCTACTGAAGAAATCATTAAAGCTGTTGTATTGTTCAGGCTGCTGTCGCGCTGCTTCTAACCAGTTGATCTCGTAAAACTTTGAAAAAGTCGTAATCAGGAATGTTTTTAACCAGATTTTCTCTGATGCTGCCGCAGAGCCAATCAATCTTGACAGCAGATGTTTGGGTAGAAGCCGCTGACATTGTGCAAATAGCCAGCTCACACGGTTGCCACGGGTGTAGTTGGATCATTTCCCCATTCAGACCAGGAGCCATGGTAGCCTTGAATCGAGTAGCCCAGGTATTTTCCAACAAAGTAAGTCAGTCCGGAGCGGTGGTGGCTCTGGCAGTGCGTTATTATATGCTTATCTGCGCTCAACCCATGTTGATGCAGCAAAGAGGAGAGATCTTTTTTGAGACACAGGTGATTTTCTGGGTCCATCAACAGTCGCCAGTCGAGGTTAACAGCCCCCGGGATGTGACCGCCCCTGGTCGCAAATTTTTTAGTTCCGGCAAACTCTTCCTTCGATCGGGCATCCCAGATAATCACGTTATCCTGGTTCAGAGTTGTCAGAATATCAGTCATCTCAGCGATGGGTTGCTGGTGAATTGTTAATTGTACGTCTGTAGCTTGGGCGCTGACGGGTTCAGTCTCAAGCGGTCTGTTTTCGCCGCGCCAGGCAATTAAACCGCCGTCGAGTAAAGAGGCTTTGGTATGTCCAATGACGTCCAGGGTCCATATTAACCGGCCGGCCCAGCCGCCACCTTCATCATCATAGACAACAAGCTGCTGGGTTTCGCAATAGCCTATGCTAGAAAATAACTGTTCCAGTCTAGGCCTGCCCGGAAGTCGTCCGACTGCCGGAGGAATACCTGCTATCAGGTCCGCTGGAGAAATATGAACGGCACCGGGTATATGACCATTTTGGTAGTTATCGTCGTGGCATATATCGATAATTAGAAGGTTTTCATCGTCGAGATGGGATTGCAGAGAGGCAGTATCAATTAGTAAAGGAAGCATAGTTTATCTTTGTTAAAACGGTAAGTTTACCTGAAGTCAGGGAGAAAATTGAGTGTTGTGCGGCGATGATCACTGTGGGGGTTTACCCAGATCCGTAAGCATTTTTTGATTCGGTAAGACTATCGTAATTTTGTGCCAGAAGGGTTCTAATAGAGAGGCGCATTTTTTAAATAAGAAGTGAAGTTCAAGCTATGACTGATTATTCAGAAAACCTAGTCTGGATCGATATGGAAATGACCGGTCTAGATCCGGAAAACGATCGAATCTTGGAGATAGCCACCATTGTTACCGATTCCAAATTAAACGTTTTAGCGGAAGGACCCAGTCTGATTGTACATCAGGCACCTGAACTGCTGGCAAGAATGGATGAATGGAATGTTTCTCACCATACTGAATCGGGGTTGGTCGACCGGGTGGTTGCATCATCTATCACAGAGGCCACGGCAGAAGCAGAAACACTGGCGTTTGTGGCGCAGTATGTAGGTTCACGACAGTCACCTTTGTGTGGTAATACCATTGGTCAGGACCGACGGTTTCTGGTTCGCTATATGCCTGAACTGGAGGCCTATCTGCACTATCGAAGTATTGATGTCAGTACCGTAAAGGAATTAGTGATGCGCTGGCGGCCTGCTATTATGGCCTCTGTTAAGAAGAGGACCCGACATCGTGCTCTGGATGATATCAGGGAGTCTATAGATGAGCTGAAAGTTTATCAGGCTGCATTTTTTAATTAATGCCTGTGCAGTTATGAGTCTGGTTCTGAATAGATCTGGACAGCGCGTTTTACCTGGCTAAATACGTCGTTAATCCTGATCTAGGGGAATTTTTTCTGCTTGTCTGGCAATGGCCCATTCGATGTGTTCGGCAACCATCTCTGAACAATCGGGTTGTTTTGCGATCAACGCTTTTTGTATGCTTGCAGAACCTGATGCGTTGCCCAGGGCAACTGCAATATTTCTCAGCCAGCCCTGGTATCCTGTTCTTCTGATGGCGGAGCCTGCGGTCTTAGTTGAGAATTCGCTCTCACTCCATTGAAACAGTTCCAACAGATCTGATTTATCTAGGTTGTGCCTGGGTTGAAAATCATGTTCCTGGCCAGTCTGGGCATAACGGTTCCAGGGGCAGACCAGTTGGCAGTCATCGCAGCCAAAGATTCGATTCCCCATGGCGCCTCTAAGAGCCTGTGGAATGGTGCCACGGTTTTCGATGGTGAGATAGGAAATACACTTTCTGGCATCCAGAACGTAGGGGGCCACAATGGCCTGGGTTGGACAGATTGACAAGCAGGCTGAGCATGACCCGCAATGATTTGACGGCCTTTTGGCGGGTTCAGTCAGAGGTAGATTGGTGAGTAATTCACCGAGAAAAAACCAGGACCCTGCTGAACGATTCAGTAACAGTGTGTTCTTACCGATCCAGCCGAGACCGGATTTTTCAGCGAGATGTTTTTCGAGTATGGGGGCACTATCCGTGCATGCCCGAGCGTAGAATGGTCCCAGTTTCTGCAGGTCGATGTAATCGTTGATTTGATTGGCGAGTCTCTTGAGTTTGGTCCGTATCACTTTATGGTAGTCCCGGCCAAGGGCGTAACGGGAAATGTAGGCGATATCTTTTGATTCCAGGGTTTTGCGGATACGTTGATGGCCCTTTTCAGGTAAGTAGTCCAGTCGAAGTGTTATGGCGCTTATGCTGCCGGTTAGCAGATGACTGGGAGAGATCCGCAGCGCCTGATTGCGGTTCATGTAAGCCATGCTGCCGTGAAACCCGTTACTTAACCATGTCTTCAGATAGTCTTCGTGCTCGGAAAGGTCCAGGTTGCTGTAACCTACCGCCTGGAATCCCAGATCAAGGGCCCATTGATGAATTAGGGTCTTTATTTCTTCCATTTAGGGGATGTTCCAGTCTGTATTGCGGCGATGAGTGGCATATACTTGCTCTGATCGTAAACTATTCTGGGTAGGCATAGATACTATGGTACTTTTCACTGCTGCTGATGTTCGAGCCATCGATCAAGCTTTGATTCAGGATTATGGCATATCAGGCATCAATCTGATGAAACGTGCTGCCCGGGCCTGTGTGCGCAGTATTGATCAGTATTTTCCTGGTGTGAGCCACTTCCTGGTCTATTGCGGATCTGGAAACAATGCCGGCGACGGCTACCTGATCGCGGCCATGTTGGCAGATAGGGGCCATCATGTTGATGTTGTAGTGGTTGGCGAGAAGAATAAATTAAAGGCGGATGCCCGCCAGGCTTTAGCTTTATGCCAGCAGAGCAACGCTCAGTTCTGCGCCGGTGAGGTTATCTCTGAGGAATGCCTGATAGTGGATGCTTTACTGGGTATCGGCGTTGTCGGGCCAGTCAGGGCCGAATATAAAAAGGTAATTCAAGACATTAATGAAAGTGCTGCAGCTGTGTTATCCGTCGATCTGCCGTCGGGTCTTTGTGCTGATACGGGGGTCAGTTCCGGCGCCTGTGTTAAGGCAACTGTGTCGGTCACCTTCATTGGCCGGAAACGAGGCCTGTACTGTAACGAGGGTCCTGATCTAGCTGGCAGGATCTGTTTCTCTGATTTAGGCGCCCCCGCGGCGGTTTATTCACAGGTGAACCCAGCGCCCGTGGAAATCCTGGCTGAACAATACCTGCCGACACGATCTCGCCGGGGTTACAAGAATCAATATGGGCATATTCTGCTGGTGGGTGGCAATCAAGGTATGGCTGGCGCAATCATATTAGCTGCCGAAGCGGCGCTTCGTTCTGGTGCCGGCCTGGTTTCTGTTGCCACTCGCGCGGCAAATATAGCGCCCTTGCTAAGTCGTTGCCCAGAGGTGATGGCGCACGCAGTGGCCTCAGATGATGACCTTATCACGCTGCTGGAGAAATCTACCAGTATCGTAGTCGGGCCCGGCTTAGGGCGAGATGAATGGGCATTAGAGTTGTTTTCAGCAGTCCTGGATTCAGGCAAACCCATGGTTGTAGATGCCGATGCATTGAACATGCTTGCCGTGGCGCCTCGATATTATGAACACTGGATTCTGACTCCGCATTCTAAAGAGGCAGCCAGGTTAATGGGTGAATCTGAGGTGGACGATGATCGTTTCAAAGTGGCTGATGAACTGCAGAGGCGTTATGGCGGTGTGACCGTGCTGAAGGGATTGGGCAGCCTTGTCCATGGTGGCGAGCAGCTGAGTCTTTGTCCTTTCGGAAACCCCGGCATGGCTAGCGCTGGCATGGGGGACGTGCTCGCAGGCGTTATTGGTAGTCTGATCGGAC
>JAPKEK010000711.1 GCA_028822125.1 Pseudomonadales bacterium
GGAAAAAGAAATCAAACAGGGTGCCGCCGAACATCAAAAAATTGTGGGTAGATTTGGCGTGTACAAGAATCCTGCCCTTCAGGAATACGTAGCAAAGGTTGGTAATCGCATCGCCGCTCAGAGCAGTCGGCCAGAATTGAAATACTATTTCACTGTGCTCAACGACGATATGATTAATGCCTTTGCGCTTCCAGGCGGATTTGTCTATATCACCCGCGGCATGCTCGTGCATATGAACTCTGAATCGGAGTTGGCGGCTGTACTGGGTCATGAAATCGCTCATATAACCGAAAAGCATGGCTTGCGACGCGAAACCCGGGGCAAAGTGCAGGACATTGTTTCGGTTGGAGCTGCGATTCTTACAGGACAGCCCGGCATCGTAGAACTGGGTCAGGTGTTGGGCGGCGTATTAATAACCGGTTACAGCCGCGAATTTGAGCTTGAAGCTGATCAGGTAGGTGCTAGCTATATGGCCAAAGCAGGCTATTCACCGGAGGCAATGCTCAAAACAATTGAAATTCTCAAGAACAAAGACAGGATCGAAATAGAACAGGCTCGCCTGGAAAAAAGACCGCCGCAGGTTTATCACGGTTTCCTGTCCAGTCACCCGGATCATGATACCCGTTATGGAGAAGCCATCAGAGAATCAAACCAGTTGTTGCTTGATTATGACGAGTTCATCCGTACTGATGAATTTCTTGAGCAGCTCAATGGACTTGCTTACGGCCCATCAAGGCAGTCGGGTGTTGTTCGTAATACCCGGTTTTACCATCCCCGTCTGGGGGTTATGTTTGCCTTCCCTGAGGGTTGGCGTCAGGAGCAAGCACCTCGCGGCGTGCAGTTTGTGTCTCAGACCGGCGATGCCAGTTTCTTTTTGACAACGAGTAAACTCTATAAAGGGGCAACCCCAGAGAATTTTGTCAGTCAGCGTATGAATTATGTCTTGCGGGAGGGGCGAAACCTGACCATTGGCGGAATGCCGGCCTTTCTGGGTATCGCCGAGCGTGTTGATTCTCCATTTGGGAGACGACCGGTTCGCCTTGCCGTGGTATTCGACCTGCGTAGACGAATTGCCTACATTATGCAGGGTTCTGGAAAGTTTGACTTAAGTAAAATAGCCGATGATAAACGTTTCATTTCGATGATATTTAGTTTTGGAAAAATGGCCAGGGATGATTTTACCATTGCTCGTGTTCCCAAAGTTCAGGTTGTTCGCGCCGAACAGGGCACGACCATGGAACAACTTGCAGCACAGTCACCTATTTCAAACTACGCCCTGGATAAACTCAGGGTGATTAACGGTTTGTACCCGAACGGTCAGCCTGAACCAGGGCAACTGCTGAAAGTGATAGATTAGTTCCGCCAGTCCTGGGTGATTTCCAGAAGCTGCTGATGTGAGGCTAGCTGGTCCTTACTGGAAACGCCTCTGATTCTCCCTCTGGCTATCAAATAATTCATCGAAATTTTGTCTTTGTATTGCTGCAAGCTATCCCTCACTGACTGGCTATCCCCAACCAGGTAGCTGGGCTCCAGATCGGTCAGCAACTGATTTGAACGTTGTCTCGCCTCAGTCTCCAGGTTGGCTGCTATTTTCTCATTGAGTGATTTGTTGTCACTGATGAAAATCGTGCGCATTATTGGGATGGTTTGAACATTGGCGTGCTTGGTCAGACGCAATGCCTGGTTATAGATTCCCATATTGGCTATTAATCGGGGCAGGCTCTCCATGGGAGAGGCAAGATAGGGCAACCCGAAACTGGCAGCCTGTTTTAGTGCCAGTGGGCCGAAAGCCGCTACCCAGATCTCAGGATAAGGTTTTTGGATTGGTCTGGGAGACAGGT
>JAPKEK010000712.1 GCA_028822125.1 Pseudomonadales bacterium
CTGAATACCCGCCTGTAGTGCAGTCGATTCTAAAACAGCGTGTGACTTTGACCTTATTTTTTCAATGTACTGTTGTTCCAATTTTAGTTCTGCAGGCGATATTAAAGTGAAATGAATGTTATCGAACAATGTTAACAGCATGCACAAAGAGTGAACGGCGCGGCCAAACTTGAGATCCCCGACCAGGGCAATGCGTAGATTGTCAATGCTTTGTCCCCTGTGGGCCATCTCCGTACCAATCGTATACAGGTCCAGTAAAGCCTGGCTGGGATGCTCGTTGGCACCATCACCGCCATTAATAACTGGTACTCGGCTGGCCTTGGAAAATTCCTCTACTGAGCCAGCCGTTTGGTGGCGCATGACGATAACATCACTGTAACCGCTGAGTACTCTGGCTGTATCGTAAAAGGATTCACCTTTGGCTAGGGCTGATGACTTAATCTCTGTGGTTTCTCTGACCTCACCGCCCAGTAGATTCCAGGCACAGCCGAAACTGACTCTAGTTCGGGTACTGGGTTCGAAAAACATGTTGCCTAGTATTGCACCTTCCAGTACCCGGGTTACTTTTTGTCTTGAGGCGTACGGAATCATCGAGTCAGCGACTTTGAAAATCGATTCCACGGAATGGCGATCAAATTGATCAACGCTGAGAATATGGTTACCTTTGAAATCCATACTCATTTAGTCTATCTGGGCCACTGCGCGGGGGCTTTGGTCTGTAATCATTTTTCTTAACCATTGGTTTGCCTGATCTTTATCAGTACTTTCATGCCAGTACAGGTGAGTCTCTAAATCTTGTACCTCAAAAGGAAGCGGCAGGAATTTGATAGGCACGACATTCTTGAGAAACTCCGCAAAATGTAAAGGAACGGTGACCGCTAGATCCGAACCGGTCACTAACTGTGCGGTGGACATGTAGTGCTGGGTTGAAACCACGATATTCCTTTTCTCTCCCATCTTTCCCAGGGCCAGATCGACCATGCCCAGTCCGCCACGTCGCGAGGAAATGTGCAGGTGTTCAAGGCAGAGGTAATTCTCGATGGTTAACGGACCTTTAAATAGCGGGTGTTTTTCGCGTACAACACAGACCTGAGGAGTAGATCTCAACCGGGTATGTATGATTTGAGGATCTGGTGTTAAGGGAACATCGAAAGCTAGGTCCAGGTTTCCCGAGGCAAGTTCTATACTAAGATCACGCCGTCTGACCTGGTAGCACTCGGCAGCCGTATGGGGCGCTCGTTTCTTCATGGTTTTCAATAGGCTGGGAAGATAAACTGCCTGCTGTAGATCACTCATGGAAATTCTAAATCGTTTATCAGACAGGAGCGGGTCAAAGTGCTCACTTTCCTGAACACTTGATCTGAACAGGTCTAATGCCTGGCGCACCGAACCGATGATATTCTGTGCCACCGGAGTGGGTATCATACCATCGGCGGTACGTACAAATAATGGGTCATCAAATAGCGTTCTCAGTCTGGACAGGGAGTTAGATACGGCAGGTTGGGTTATGCCAATGATTTCGCCCGCTCGAGTAAGGTTTCCTTCAGTGTATATGGCATTGAATACGACAAACAGATTCAGATCAATATCACTGAGTTTCATGATGAGCGGGTCCTACATAAGTTTCTTTGATAGTATGCTAGTTCGCGTATTTATTGAAGTAATACAAGCGATTCTGAGGTAATTCGATTATGATCCATATTGTTGGGTTAGTATTAGTTTGAAGCCTGCAACTAGCTGGATAGATATTTAAAATTCAGTTAGTTAGCATCTTTTCTGCTTATTTTAGGTTATCAACATGTCAGATCAACAAGCTGTTCCAGCTAACAGGCGTCTACCCT
>JAPKEK010000057.1 GCA_028822125.1 Pseudomonadales bacterium
CATCAACAATACCGCCCTTGCCGGTACGCTGCCGGCGAAAGAGCGCAGACGCGATGCCAAAAGCCAGCGACATGGCCGCCATATAATCAGATATGACAGGCTCTCCCGGTACCGGCCGGCCATCAATCAAGCGCCCCATGGCAGCCATCAATCCACTGCGAGCCTGGACCACAATATCCATCCCGGCGAGATCTGCATCGGGTCCGTTTTTACCAAACGGCGTTATTTCACCAATGATCAATCCTGGATAGGTTGCCTGAAGCTTTACGGGTTCCAGGCCAAGATCGGCAGCAAGGCCAGGGCGAAAATTCATGAGCACAACATCCGCACTGGCGACCAGAGCATCGATGACTTTACCCGCTCCGGGATCACTTAGCTTCAGCGGTAACGAACGTTTTCCGCGGTTACGAGAAATGAAGATTCTCGATTCCATCGGAACGATTGGCCCCATGTGGCGATTTGGATCGCCTTCTGGTGACTCTACTTTGATGACTTCCGCACCACCTTCGGCGAGTAACTGTCCACAGAACGGCACAGCAACAAACTGGCCAAACTCAATCACTCGAATACCCGCATAAGGTTCGGATTCCTTGCTCATCTGCCTATTTCTCCCTCATTACTAGTCGCTTGATACCCGTGATTAGTCGCTTGATCCACGTGGCTGTTGTGCATTATGAGCAAGCTTGCCGTAAATTCCAACGCAACACGACAAGTGCGGATCATTGCTCATCCCCTTAATTTCAAATCCGATCCAGCGGGCCTCTAGCACATCCTAGGTCATGCAGCACACAACCCGGCCTGCTCTGGCCTCATAACGCCCTGTCAAGGGTCCATTCAACAGCATACAGAACAACTCAAGGGTTATCGCTTTCTGAGAAGCTGCGATGCTGGTAGTCTTTCATCAATCAAAAAATGGAGCAGCTGACATGTCTTTTATGGTCACCAAATCGGCTGGCCCCTGCGGGGCTACAGTTTCAGGATTGGACCTGTCTGCCAGACTATCGAAAAAAACGATTGCTGAACTCCGTCAAACCTGGCTGGAACACAAGGTTCTAGCGTTTCCTGACCAGGCCATGGCCAATACTGATCTGGAAAAATTTACCCGCTATTTTGGCGATTTTGGTGATGATCCCTATTTTGAGCCCATTGACGGCCATGATCACATTGCCGCGATCTGTCGACGTGCCGATGAGACAGCACCGGTTTTCGCAGAGGTCTGGCACACCGACTGGAGCTTCCAGAAGGTGCCACCAGCCGGGACCTGCCTATACGGTATAACCATACCGCCAGTCGGTGGCGAGACACTGTTTATCGATCAACAAAAAGCCCTCAATGAAATGCCTCATGAACTGCGCGCAAGAATCGAGGGTAAATGGGCCATTCACAGTGCGCGTGGCGGATATGCACCCGATGGCGCCTACGGTGAACGCGAGAAAAATTCTGATCGCAGCATGAAAATCATCTACTCCCAAGATGCCTACGCGACCCAGGCACACCCTTTTATCCGCCAGCATCCTGAAACCGGGGAAGAAACACTATACGGTATCCTGGGCTACATCATTGCTGTCCAGGACATGCCACAGGAACAAGCGACGCAGCTTCTTGCTGATCTTTTCCAGTGGCAGACCCGCGAACAGTTTCAATATGTCCATACATGGTCTGCCAACATGCTGCTGATGTGGGATAACCGCTCGGTACTGCATTCTGCCAGTGGCGGTTACGATGGCTACAATCGCCTCTTGCACCGAACTACCATTGCTGAGGCAAGCGATGCCTGCTGTCAGGAGTCCCGGCAAAGAAGCTGTCACGAGCTGCCCGGCGAGCACCGGCAGACCAGTTCAGAACCGGAATCCGCGTCCTGAAAACCTCCTCCGGTAGGACTGAGGAGCAACTGATATTGCAATTGGATCATCGAGTCAGTATGTTCGGGTAGTGACTTTACTTGACCATATCATTATTGCCGTCCCCGACCTGGCAGCTGCTAAAGCGAAGTTTTTTAGTCAGACTGGCATCGTACCTGCCGACGGTGGTTCGCACACCAGTGGCGGTACCTGCAATGCTCTGGTGGCATTCACCGACGGCCAGTATCTGGAACTCATCGCGCCTGATCCGCTCCACAACAGAGCCGGTAGCCAGGGTGAGCGATTTGCTGCTCTTTCGGGACCTGTCGTGCTGCAATGGGCAGTCAGCAGCAGCAATCTTACCCAGCTCAGCGAAGCCGCCAAAGCCAGTGGACTGACCACCAGAGGTATCATACCCATGCAGAGGACGACCCCTGCAGGCCTGAAGCTTGAATGGCAGCTCTGTTCTGTAGGTGGCCACAATCAGGGCGGCGTGATGCCCTTTTTTATAGACTGGCTTGAGAGCGAGCACCCATCAAAGACCTCACCGATCGTTGGCAAGCTAACAAACTTTGTGGTCAGTGCGCCCATGAATACAGCAATCACCCGATTCCCCCGGCCCTTTCCAGAACATACTGAACTGGTGCAGGGGCCACTGGCTATCAAATTCGAAATCGATAGCCCAAAAGGCGTGGTTGAGTATGAACAATTTAACCCTGCCGGGTTTGGTTGATACGCTTTTTAAACCAGTATCGGAGCTGCGGCTCTGAGTCGCCTTTTAACCACCACCTTATTCCCCAGCTCATTAATCAATTCCCTGGACTAACCATAATGGTGGCCCGTAGCCTCTGGCCGCCACCCGTTTTTGCTACCGCGCTTACCCGGGGGATATCAAAGGCACCAAAAGCATCCGCGCTAAAATCAACAAAATCGGGATTAACCGCCAGAATAGGAACTGGGATAAGCTATTCACTGAGATCTAGGATAAGATCTTAGATAAGACTTGCGATCCCATATTAATATCCAATTTCAAACCTGAGATAAGATTTAAGCTCACATCCGGCTAAAAAATAATAATAAACCGTGTTTATGTTGGTATCAAAAAACGCTGCCCAAAAACCTTATAAGCGCCTTACCCTGCGAGCGTCGCTTGTCCCGGCTCGGCTTTTAGTACTTGCTCTTCTGAACCTGCCCCAGCCAAGCCTGGCAGCAGAAATCAATCCAGACATCTGGCCCGCCAGTTGGCTGGTGCCCGCTAAAACCGCATCCGAGCTCAACATCACTGATTTTAAGGAGCCTCCCCTGCTGGCTGCCTTGGTAGAAAACGGCAAACTACCCCCGTTATCGGAACGACTTCCCCGAGACCCGATGGTGCTTGAACCCGCCGATTCCATCGGCTCCTATGGCGGCACGGCGAGAATATTCGAGAGCGACTGGAACATGTTTAATCCGGTCGAGAGCCCGCTGAGCATAGACCCGACCGTGGCTCATATTTTTCCCAACACTATCAAAACCTGGGAACTCACCGATGAAGGTCGAACAATCACCTTCAAACTCAGGGCAGGTATCAAGTGGTCAGATGGTGAGCCCCTGGATGCCGACGATTTTATTTTTTTTCATCGCCATCAACTGCTGAACCCAGAGCTGACCCCTGTGTTGGATCCACGCTGGCTGGATTCAAGGACTGAAAAAATAGACGACCTTACCTTCAGCTATCACTTCAAAGAACCTTTCCCGCTGCTGATCAACTTAATGGCTCAACTGGGCGACTATTACGTCATCCCCAGCGATTACATGCGCCAGTTTCACCCTGATTTCGTCAACCGTGAGGCCCTCATTAAAAGAATCAGGGAAGAGGGTTATATCAGTTGGATGGCCTATTACAACGCCATCCGTCTATGGACCCGGAACCAACCACCACTGATGCCTACCCTACGCCCCTTTCAGCTTATTAAGAGGACAGCAACCAGCAAGCTCTATAATCGCAATGCCTATTACGCCAAGGTTGACCCGCAGGGGCAGCAATTACCTTACATCGATAAAATTAATGCCGATATCATCGAGAACCAGGATGTCCTGGCTGCCAAGGCGGCAACCGGGCAAGCTGATTTCGCCGCATTCGAACTCAAAACGCAGGATTTCCCATTATTCAAGCTCGGTGAAAAAACCGCTGGGATTCAGGTCCATGTCTGGAAACGACTCCATGGCAGCGATGTCATTATAGAACCCAATCTGAACATTCGGGATGAACGCCTTAAAGCAGTCTTCCAGGACATTAGATTTCGTAAAGCCCTCTCTGTAGCCATCAACAGAGATGAGATGAACAGCATCATTTACTTTAACAAAGGGGTGCCCAGGCAACCCACCGTGATTCCTACATCACGCTTTTTTGAACCCGAATTTGCTTCAGCCTACGCTGAGTACGACCCGGCCCAGGCTGGAATCTGGTTAGACGAAATGGGACTGACCGACCGGGATGGTGATGGCTTCCGAGATTATGCCAATGAGGATAGGCTAACCATAACACTTGAATTTCTTGACTTTGAAACGCCCAAGAATATCTCCCTGGAACTGGTTACATCCTACTGGCGAGAAGTCGGTCTGGATATAAGACTTAAGGAAGTCGATCCTGCTCTGCAGACCAGTCGTGCCACTGCT
The DNA here is from genome assembly GCA_028822125.1 of Pseudomonadales bacterium. Lineage (GTDB taxonomy): Bacteria > Pseudomonadota > Gammaproteobacteria > Pseudomonadales > Azotimanducaceae > UBA9926. The sequence goes on from JAPKEK010000057.1 coordinate 4,500, forward strand.
GGCCTGATGCAGATGACCGTCTGGCACGCAGACCGAACCACAGATATTCTGTTTCCCTTTCAGCCCATGTGGTATGTACCCATGCACACAGGCTGGGAAGAGTCCCATTGGAACGATTGGGCAACCTACTATCTGAGCAAAGGACTCAGAGGCGAGCGGCCACCTGCCGAGATAATCCAGCTGCAAACCTGGTGGGACGAATTAACCCGATCAACCAACCCGCAGAGAGTGACTACCCTGGGCAAAAACATCCTGCGTTCGACAGCTGAGAACCTGTGGACTATAGGTACCGTTGGCCTGGCGCCGCAACCGGTGATTGTCGGCCACCGCCTAAAAAATGTTGCTGTTCAGGGCTACTGGGGCTGGGATAACAGATGGACCATGCCATACCATCCTGCAACCTGGTATCTGGAGAAATAAACGATGGGCGCGTATATCCTAAAACGACTACTGGCCATGATACCCACCCTGATCATTATCTCTGTAATTGTTTTTACACTGATTCAACTTCCGCCAGGCGATATCATTTCCGCGAATCTTGCAGCGCTCCAACAGCAGGGTATGGAGGTTTCAACTGAGCAGATTGAGGCGCTGAGAGCTCAGTATAATCTGGATATGCCATTACCGCTACAGTACTTCCACTGGATATTCAATTTTATGCAGGGCGACATGGGCTATTCAATCAAATACGAACAACCCGTTAACACCCTTATATGGGAACGTCTGGGCTACACCGTCATCATCGCGGTGGCAAGTCTGCTGTTTACCTGGGCCCTGGCCATCCCAATCGGCATCTACTCGGCAGTAAAACAATACAGCTTTGGCGACTACCTGTTTACCGTTATCGGCTTACTGGGCCTGGCGACTCCCAGTTTCATGCTAGCGCTCATCCTTATGTATTGTGCTTATACCTGGTTTGGAATCAGCGTGGGCGGCCTGTTTTCTCCTGAGTATGCTGAAGCACCCTGGTCATTGAGTAGAATTGCGGATCTACTCTCTCACATCTGGATTCCCATGATCGTGCTCGGTACCGCCGGTACTGCAAGCATCATGAGAGTCATGCGCGCTAACCTGCTTGATGAACTGAGCAAGCCCTATGTGGTCACGGCCAGAGCCAAAGGGGTCAGGCCACTGAAACTGATATTTAAGTACCCGGTACGAATCGCCATCAACCCCTTTATCAGTACCATTGGCTGGCTCCTGCCAACCCTGATTTCTGGCGAAGCCATTGTTTCCATCGTGCTGAATCTACCCACCACGGGGCCTTTATTGCTACAGGCATTACTGAGCCAGGACATGTATCTCGCCGGCAGTTTCCTGATGCTGCTCAGCATCCTCACAGTTCTAGGCATGCTGCTCTCAGATATTCTACTCGCCGTGGTAGACCCGAGAATCCGCTATGAATGATTCTACCGGGAGGCAAAGCAATGGCTAATCCCGAGCTATTTAAGGACCTGTCCTCCAGGCGCCTGACCTGGCTACGCTTTAAGCGTCATAAGCTGGCGCTGGCCTCCGGTAGTTTCCTGATATTTCTCTACTTCATAGCTGCTTTCTGTGAATTTTTTGCTCCTTATGAACCCAACTGGCGAAACCCCAAGGCTATTTTTGCCCCGCCTCAGGAGATTCATGTCATCGATAGCAAAGGTGATTTCCACCTCAGACCGTTTGTCTATGGCTACTCGCTAACAATCAACCCAGAGACCTGGGTACGCGAATACACCCAGGACCCACAGCAGATACATCCGATCTACTTTTTCGCGAAGGGCCAAAAATACCAATTCTGGAACCTGTTCAGCGCTGAGCATCACTTCATAACAACCGCCAGCGGCCGATACCTGCACCTGTTTGGTACTGATAAACTCGGCAGAGACATATTCAGCCGCATTATTTATGGCGCTCGAATATCACTCAGCCTGGGTCTGATCGGCGTAGCGTTGACCCTGGTTTTAGGTGTCCTGATTGGTGGTTTAGCAGGTTATATTGGTGGCCGTATAGATAATCTGATCCAACGATTAATCGAGGTACTGCAGAGTATTCCCACCTTACCACTGTGGATGGCCTTATCCGCTGCGGTCCCTGTGCACTGGTCACCTCTGGGAGTCTATTTCAGCATCATCGTGATCCTGTCATTCATCCAGTGGACAGGACTGGCCCGCGTTGTCAGAGGCCGATTCCTGGCACTCAGAGAAGAAGACTTTGTAGTTGCCGCTCGGCTCTTAGGTGCCAGTCAGCTGAGAATCATCACCCGGCACCTGTTACCTTCTTTCATGAGTCACATCATTACCACGGCGACGCTGGCAATTCCCGGCATGATTCTAGCGGAAACGGCATTGTCATTTCTCGGGGTCGGGCTCAGAGCGCCGGTAGTCAGCTGGGGTGTTTTGCTGCAACAAGCCCAGAACTTTCAGGTTATCGTGTTGACGCCCTGGCTTCTACTACCTGGTATTTTCGTTATTCTGGTAGTCATCGCTTTTAACCTGCTGGGGGATGGCTTAAGGGATGCGGCAGATCCTTATGGAGGCCACCAGTCATGAACATTGACACTATTTTGTCTATACGGGGCTTAAGTGTCATGTTCAAAACCGAAATCGGCGAACAGCTGGCCGTCAATAATGTCAGCCTCGACATGAAACGTTCACGAACAACCGCCATAGTTGGTGAATCGGGTTCTGGCAAATCGGTCACCGCCTATGCAATGATGCGGCTGATCCAGGCGCCCGGCAAAATTACTTCCGGGCAAATTATCTGCACACCTGCGCAGCAGGAGAGCTTTGACGTTCTCCAGCTTGCCGACAATAGCAATGCCCTGTACCACCTTAGAGGGGGCCTCATGGCAATGATATTTCAGGAACCCATGACTGCCCTGTCACCGGTCCACACCATTGGCAATCAGGTCATGGAAGCCATCCTTACTCATCAAACTGTTACAAAAGCAGAAGCCTTTGAGCTGGCATGCGCGATGCTGGATCGTGTTGGCATAGCAGATGCCTCACAGCGAATGCAACAATACCCTTTTGAGTTTTCAGGGGGTATGAGGCAGCGGGCCATGATCGCCATGGCACTGGTATGCAAACCCCAGATCCTCATTTGCGATGAACCTACCACTGCCCTTGATGTCACCATCCAGGCTGAAATTCTAGCGCTACTCAAGGAACTCAAAGAAACCATTCAGATCAGCCTATTGTTCATCACTCACGATCTGGCTGTCGTGGCCCAGATTGCCGACGAGGTTATCGTAATGAATCAGGGTCGAGTCCTGGAAACGGGTAGCGTGCGCCAGATATTAAACGACCCTATTCATCCCTATACTCAGAATCTTATTGCAGCTGTACCCGGGATGAAGCACCAGGACCGCCTCAGGCCGGTGAGCAGCAAGGCAAACTCCACCGATTACCCAAGCTATTCTTTAATTCCGGTTAAAGGTGACAGGCAGGTTGCCCTGCCCGTGGACCTCATCCCTGTGGAATACCAACTATGACGGGCAAACTCCTCGAAGTGAACAATTTCTCGGTGAAATTCCCATTGATGAAACGAGGCCTGCTAAGCAGGCAAGTCGGCGAATTTACGGCGGTCAACAACGTCTCATTCTCTGTCCAACGTGGCTCAAGCCTGGGTATTGTCGGTGAATCTGGCTCCGGAAAAACCACCCTGGTCAGGGCAATCTTACGCGCCATAGACCCCTCTTCGGGGTCAGCTGTGTTCCAGAGTCAAGCTGGCGCAGTGGACCTGTGCCAGCTCAGCAACAAAGAATTAATACCGCTCAGAACGCAAATGCAGATGATTTTCCAGGATCCGTTTGCTTCCCTGAATCCGCGCATGAAGGTAGCTGATATTGTCTCTGAACCGCTGGTTATCCACCGCCCTGAGCAACACCGGGAACATCGCCAGACGGTCATCAATATGCTTGAGCGAGTAGGTCTGGAAGCAGATACACTGCATCGGTTCCCGCACGCCTTTTCCGGTGGCCAGCGGCAGCGTATCGGCATTGCCCGGGCATTAATACTCAACCCCAGCCTGGTAATCTGCGACGAGGCTGTCTCTGCCCTGGATGTATCCGTGCAGGCGCAGGTCCTTAATTTACTGGTTGACCTGCAGCGAGAAATGAACCTGACTTATATCTTTGTCGCTCATGATCTTAATGTTGTGCATCACTTCTGTGAACAGGCATTGGTCATGTATCACGGCTCGGTAGTTGAGTCGGGCCCGGTTGAACAGATATTCACCTCACCCAGGCATGATTATACAAGATTGCTGTTATCTGCCATCCCATCCCTGGATCCTGACATAAAACTTTCTCCTCTGGACAGGAACAGCCTGTCTCTTGAATGAGGGGTAATCAGCAGAACGCGCCCATTCTCGTGGCAAAGAAAATAATTGACTTTCGGCTCAACTGCAAGCAGATTGAGTGGCAGTTAGTGGCTGCTAAAAGAAGCTATTTTTAGCGTACGACCC
>JAPKEK010000058.1 GCA_028822125.1 Pseudomonadales bacterium
TGTCGAACCCACGGCACTGAACGAACTTTTCCCAGACTGGCGGGAATTAGGCGCGCCCTTGAATAATCCCGTTACAGAAGATGATGTGTATCTACTGACAGACCAGAATCAAGGCATGCGCCTTCCAGGATTGTTTATCCCAAGGGCACTCCATAATAAAGGCAATTACGCAACCAGCCTGGGAAACTTATGCCGCTGGCTGGGCGAACAGGCCGAACTGCTGGAAGTAAACATCTTTCCTGGATTCGCCGCCAGCGAAGTGCTCTACCATGAGGATGGCACAGTTAAAGGCATTGCCACCGGGGACATGGGTGTTTCTGCATCGGGAGAACAGAAACCCGGTTTTGAACCCGGCTACGAACTCCACGCCAAGTACACTGTTTTTGCGGAAGGATGCCGTGGCAATCTCGGCAAACAGTTGATCAGCAGGTTTGCCCTGGACAGGGACTCAGATACCCAGCATTACGGGATCGGCTTTAAGGAAATCTGGGAGATTGACCCAGCGAATCACGTACCCGGAAAAGTCGTGCACACGGTAGGCTGGCCACTGGACTTTGGACCAGGCGGAACCCTGGGGGGCTCTTATCTTTACCACCTTGAAAATAACCAGGTCGCTATAGGGTTGATTGTTGACCTGGGTTACAGCAACCCACACCTGTCCCCTTTCGATGAGTTTCAGCAGTTCAAGCATCACAAATTCATCCGCCAGTATCTCCACGGCGGGAAACGAATTGCATATGGCGCCCGGGCGGTAGCGAAAGGCGGATTTCAGGCTCTGCCTAAGTTGACAATGCCGGGCGCGCTCCTGGTTGGTGATGACGCAGGTTTCCTGAATAACCTGAAACAGAAAGGCACTCACACAGCCATGAAATCCGGGATGCTCGCCGCAGAAGCCATTTTCAAGGCGTTATCAACCGGCTCCGAAGGCGGTCTGGAACTCACCGAGTACACGGAACTCTACAAGCAATCCTGGCTCTATGAAGAGTTATATCGTGCCCGTAACATCATGCCTGCACAACACCGCTTTGGCATGTTTGTCGGCGCCATGTTTGCCTGGTTTGACCAATATGTGTTTAGAGGCCGTTTACCCTTCACCTGGCTGGATGCGACCCCTGATCACGCCAAGTTGAGGCATCAGGACAAGTGTAAGAAACCAACCTACCCGAAGCCTGACGGAACCCTCAGTTTTGACAAACTGAGCTCAGTATTTCTGACCAACACCTCGCATGAAGAAGACCAGCCCTGCCACTTGCAGCTTGAAGATCCAGGCATTCCCATCGATTCAAATCTTCCCTTGTATGATGAACCCGCGCAGCGTTACTGCCCCGCCGGTGTTTACGAGATTATCGAAGACAGCGATGCAAGCAAACGCTTTCAGATCAATGCCCAGAACTGCATACACTGCAAAACCTGTGACATAAAGGATCCTGCGCAGAACATCACCTGGGTAGTACCGGAGGGTACGGGCGGGCCGAATTACGGCAATATGTAAGCCAGCGCCCACGTTAACTACAACCCGATTGCCTGAACAAATCGTTGCAGTTGTATCTGATCTCGCTGACTACCCAACACAAACACTTCAGGATCATCGGGCACAAGATGTTTGACCAGCAGGTAATCATCTGCCTCAAACCTGAGGTGGCAGTGCTGTACCACTTCATTGCGGTTTTCAAACACCCCTCGCACAGCCGTGAAACCAGTTACTGATTCTATATCCAGGGTACCAATAGCATAGCTCGCCAATGGCCATAATAATTTATCCAGCCGCAACTGGTGGCTCCGCAATCCTGTGACACCGTTTTTTTCCAAAGGACCTGGGATACCATCAAGATCGGCAACATATTCACTGATATCCTGATCCCGCAGCACCGGTTTACCGTGAACGTCCTTATCCAGTAAATGCCCCAGCGTGTAGAAATACCAATAGCCCTGCTCGGTGGAAAGCGCCAGTTGCCAGCCGACTTCGGCCAGCACCGCGGCCTGCCAACTGCTGACCGCCTGGCGACTATAACGACCCTGCGCCAAGGCTGTAAGAATTTGTCTCAGGCGAGCCGCGTCCGGCTCAATAACCAGTAACACCTTATACTCTCATTAATTGGGAAAAATGATTCTCACTCCATACACCATGCCACAGGGCTCCGTTGCATAGTCGCTCGCTAACCAGCTCCATAAGCTGGTAATAGACGTTCCGATTTAAGCGTGCTTTGAGGCCCTGTCTTACCAGTACATAGGGCAAATGCGGGTTGTCTGAGTGCTGGCCTTGACTGAATTCAATGGGGTGGGCTTGATCGACCCGAATCCGATCACCTGTATTGGTAATAATAGTCAGCGACTGTCCATCGCCAGTTCCCCGATTTTCAAGCAGAACACCCTGAAACGGGACATCCTCTACAAGAATCCGGCACTTTTCAGCCGGCGTCACCAGAAAGTAATCGTCACCGTCCCGCCTGAGAATACTTGCAAACAGCCGCACCATTCTAATGCGCTTTATCGGGCTGCCCATATAATGCCAGCTGCCATCCTGTTTGATGCACATATCAATATCGCGGCGGGTCTCAGGGTGCCATAAATGGACAGGGGGTAACGACTTGTCTTTGACACCTTCAAGCTGTGACAGCAGCGAATAAGGAAAATCCTCGGAAGGACTCAAAACCGGATAACCTCAGCTCCAAGAGTAACTAAATCAACCAGGCCAATGGCATTCAAGCCGGGCATCAAGCCCGCACATTCGCCTGGATTAAACATCAGTTGACTGCCATTTAACACATGGGTATATCGATGCGTATGGCCATGCAGTAACAGATCGAAACTTGACTGATCCACCAGAGAAAACTCTAGCGGATCATGCACAATACAAATACTTCTGCCCTCCCAGTGCAGGCAAAAAGGTGGATCGACAAAGTCAAATCCATGTTTCTTGATGACGACCTCGAGTGATGCCCGCTCCAGGTCATTGTTGCCAAACACCCCAAACAGAGGGGACTTTAAACCCGCAAATACTTCCACCGTCTTAGCCTGGGTTATGTCACCCGTATGAACGACCCTTTCAACGCCTGACGCATTAAATAATTCAACAATTCTTGCACAGTTGTGCAGGTTGTTGTGTGTGTCGCTGACAACGCCTATGCGCATAAATACGTTTCCCATAGAACAAAGCCGGGTGACCCCGGCCCTGCGCCTATTATCCGACGGAATTACAAGCTGTTTTCAGGCAACTTTTTCGAGAATATGAATTCCGCAAGCTGACCCGAGGCCGATAACATGGGTCATTCCAAATGTGGCGCCCTCAACCTGGCGGTCTCCCGCCTCGCCGCGCAAATGAGTACAGACCTCGTAAATATTAGCAATCCCGGTTGCACCTAAAGGATGCCCTTTCGACAACAGACCACCGGATACATTCACTGGAATGCGACCGCCCAGGGCAACCTCGCCATCATCTATCATTCGACCCGCGTCACCGTCCGAACACAACCCCAGATTCTCATAATGTAGAATTTCGGCAGTGGCAAAACAATCATGTAACTCCACCAGACTCACATCTTCTGGTCCGATACCTGCCATTTCATAGGCTTGCTTGGCAGCAATTCTTGTTACCGCGTTGACATCCGGCATGACTAGATCCCTATCTGAATAAGGATCACTGGTCAGTACAGACGCCTTCACTTTAACAGCCCGATTTAGACCCAGCTCTCGGGCTTTCTTTTCCGATACTAGAACCGCCGCTGCCGACCCATCAACGTTCACGGAGCACATTAACTTTGTATTTGGGTAGGAGATCATCTCTGCATTCATTACCGTATCCAAGGGCGTCTCAATCTGGTACATCGCCTTCGGATTCAAAGTAGAATGATGATGGTTTTTTACCGAAACCTTAGCAAACTGCTCAAAGGTTGTGCCGTAATTGCGCGCATGCTCCATACCTGCTTCAGCGAAAACAGCTGGCATGGTGCCAGATCCTAACAGGCCTTCTTTGGGTATTCCGTCGCCACCACCACCACCACCCAGCAATCCACGGCCCATCTGTTCGACACCGACTGCCAGAACACAATCGAAAACACCCGCCTTAATTGACATCCAGGCTTCCCTGAATGCTGTGGCACCCGTTGCACAGGCATTGGCACAATTCACGACAGACACGCCCGTCTGGCCAATTTCCTGAAGAATACGCTGACCCACCATAGCATTCGCCTGACCCAGGTTTCCACAGTACAGCGCCTGCATATCCTGAATGGTTAAACCAGCATCATCTAGTGCCATCAGTGCTGCCTGAGACCCAAGTTGCGGCACGGTCTTTTCAGGAAAACGGCCAAACTTAATCATATCAACGCCCACTACATACACATCACTCATTATAATCTCCCTTACTTAAACCGCTGGCTTAAAAAAATAACTGATATAACTGTTGCCATCTTTATCCTTGCGTCCCAAGGCATCCCCATAGACCACGTCCAGTTCCATATCAAATGATAAATTCGCAGGATCAGCTTCCACACCAATCAAATTACCCTTGATCGTTCCGCCACCATCTAAATCTACAATAGCAGAGATGTTGGGCACATCAATACCTGGGAAACTCCGGTAAACAATACTATAAGTATACAATTTCCCTTTGTTTTCCAATCGAGTCGGTTGCAATTGATCTCGAGCACCACATTTAGAACAGGTGGCTCTATCGCCAAGAAAAATTGCGTTACAGGCACCACATTTTAACCCTTCTAAATACGGGTCTTCAGTTCCTGCACCCTTCAAGTAGGGAACCACAGGCAATGGACCATTACTGACCGCTTGTTCCGACATAGTCTCTCTCTTTAATTTTTTGATTACGAAGCTACAAGATTAAACTGCCTTCGGGTCAATATTCAAGTGACAAGAATTTAGACTTGTGACATCGTACCCTTTAAATCTTTCAAAATAAGATGTCTATGCCTCGTTACTTAACTTTTTCCGGCAGTCGAAGAGAAGGTTCTTTCAATACTGCGGTCGTCAATATCGTCTCCGGGGAACTCTCCAAACTGACCACACACGTTACAGAACTCTCGTTAAATGATTTTGAATTACCACTTTATGAGCAAACCATTGAAAACCACCATGGTCTGCCGGATAAAGCCGCCGATCTCAGAGACCTGTTTAAACACCATGATGGTCTGGTGATCGGTTGCCCGGAGTACAATGGTTTCCTGCCGCCTCTGTTGCTCAATACCCTGACCTGGATCTCCCGATCCCCAGCAGGGCAGCCAGACTTGTCCCTGTTTCAGGGTAAATGCGTTCTTGTTATCAGTTGCAGCCCCGGATCGCTTGGCGGAATCAGAGCGGCTGCTCATTTAAAATCATTCCTAAGCGGCGTTGGCAGCGTTATTTTTCCTGACATGGTTATCGTCGCTAATGCTTTCTCTGCATTTAAGGAAGATGGGAATTTAGCCGATGAGAATCTGTACCGAAAATTAATCACCACAACCAGGCAATTTCATCAATTGACCAGCAGTATCAATGCCTGAACAAACCTGCCTGCACAACTGGCATCAGGCCCCTTCCCATGACCATCAGACCGGCTTGCATATCCTGAATCTGATCGACCATTGGCAGGGCCCAACAGCCGCCGTGATCGCGTGTTTCAAGTGCCAGGTGCCAGGCATAATCTGGATGCAGGCCTGGTCTGGACAGCATAACGAGTTGAGAATTTTCAGTATGGCCCTGCTGCAAAACAAAACAGTACAGGTATTTATGGAAAACCAGGACAGAGCGTTCTGTGATCTTTCCAGGCGAACCCGGGAGCTTGAGGCATTGCTTGCCAGTGCAGAACTATGCCATCTGCTGTTCGAGCTTGACATCACTACAGGTGAAATGACGAAGACCCTGGCCTGCAATGATCTATCAAAAATCAGTTACTGTCCCTGGCAGGAAGATTTACCAAATCAAGCTTATTGGCAACGCCGTTTTGCTTCATAGCCTGGTTTGCTGCCGAACAACTGACCGAGCACAGGTACCTGTCGCGGTCAATTTTCTACTTCGCCAGATTCTGACCTGGCCCTAATCCTGGTCATCGATCTCCATAAAACACCAGCCCACCTCCGGATGGGCTGACTTAATGCTGACTTCAAGCTTATTAATGGCATTAACTGCGTCAGCAACACTCAGCGTTGCTGGCATCCTTACCTTCGCTGCGAGCATCACCTTGGGGCCCATCTGCAAGGTAATCATGTTCATCACCTGCAGAATCCTCGTGTCCTGCTCTATTATTCGATAAATAACCGAGCGAAGGTCGGGTTCAGCTGACCTTCCTACCAGCAGACCCTGAAGGCGAGCACCGAGGAAAATAGCGACTATCACTAACAACACGCCGATAGTGATGGAGCCGAGCGCATCATAGACAGGGTCATGGGTCATCCATACCAGACTCAGAGCCGCAAACGCAATAACCAAACCCAGCATGGCGGCCAAATCTTCACCGAGCACAACCACCAGTTCTGCATTCCGGGTCTGCTTTAGCCATTCAATCAGACTGCGCTCACCCGCCATCTTCTTGGCTTCTATGGATGCCCCGTAGAAGCTGGCACCTTCAAGACAAATGGCCACCCCCAAAACCGTTAATCCAAGCCAAATATCACTTAATATGCCTGGGTTCGAAAGCTTGTGAATCCCTTCGTAGATCGAATAGAGCCCGCCCAAACTGAATAGCATTAAAGCAACAACAAAACTCCAGAAATAGCTGAGCTTCCCGTATCCCATGGGATGCTCCTCGTCGGCAGGCCGCTGGCTACCCTTTAAGCCAATAAATAACAGCACCTGATTGACGGTATCAGCAAAGGAGTGAATGGCCTCCGCCAGCATGCTGCCAGACGCGGTATAAATGGCGGCAAACAATTTAGCCACTGCGATACCAAGATTCGCCAAAAAGGCATATAAAATGGCTCTGGCTGGAGAGCTTGCATTAGCCATATTTCTTCCCCGTGAATAGTCCGATGCTAATCTTACCTGGTAAAGGCAGGAATCAAACAATCCAGTATACTGTTTTAACCTCGGGATAATAAAATCAGTAGCTAGTTAACCCTAGTTAACCCTAGTTAACAAAGGTGTAGCATGATCGAAGCAGCCGTCCGAATAGCCGTTAGTGATCCGCTATCCTCCGTCAGCGGTCTCATTCAGGTACCGCAGGAGGCCAGGGCCATTCTGGTACTCGCTCACGGTGCTGGAGCGGGGATGAACCACCCGCACATGAACAATCTCGCCAACAGCCTGCTGAAGCAAGGAATAGCCTGTTTTCGGTTTAACTTCCCTTTTATAGAGAAAGACAGTCGCAGAGCTGATAGCTTACCGGTCGCCATTGACTGCAGCCGGTCTGCAATCAACACAGCAATCAGCTGTCAACCTGATCTGCCCTTGTTTATCGGCGGTCACAGCTTCGGCGGACGAATAGCAACGCATGTGGCAGTTGACCCCCCTGAGCAAGTCAGAGGCCTTATCGCCTATTCATTCCCCCTGCATCCTGCAAAAAAGCCGTCTGTAAAGAGAGCGGAACACCTGGCACGCGTCAGCCTACCCATGCTGTTTATCAACGGCGAGCGAGACCGCCTGGCAGAAGCCGAGCTCCTTAACGCGACGCAGCAAAGCCTGCCACAATTAAACACGCATTGGCTCAAGGGCGCTGACCATAGCTTCAAAACGACTAAAAGCTCTGCAAGGACAGCCGCGCAGACCTATCTCGAAGCAGCCGTTGCAAGCAACCAGTTTATTAACGAGCATTGACCCCCAATCAGAGCCTGAACGCATCTTTTCTAACCAACTGCGGCACCAGATTTTCGAATACGCGTGCCCATTCGCACAGATTGTCTAAGTTGACCGCAACCGGCCAACGATCAGCAGGGTGATGAAACAGGTTATTGCCAGCCAGAATAGACAGATAACGCCCCCCCGCATCATGAATGTTTCTAGCCTCCCCCACAGCCCTGGCAACATGGGGTTTGACTTCATAAACAGGGGGATTGAAGCGCTTCAGCAAGTCGATAAAACCGTGTTTTAGAACATCATCAGAAAACTGCAGTCGGGCGCCGATGGGTGATACAGCAGCAAAATTCGCTCCCAGATGAACCCACAGATAGGCCGATCTTTCTATCCCCGGGCGTTCGCTTAAGAATGCGGCCAGACCAGCATGGTGCAATTCATGGCCGGAGTTTGCCAAGAAAACCAGCGATCGCTCTCCTTTACAAACCAGCGCCTTTCGAATCATTTCAAGAAAACAAACCAGTCCACCGACCCGTTCTGAAGTCGAATGCCACCAGCCACTCCGTGGCGTCATGATAATAACGGGAGCGAGGCTGAGGTCCGAACCTTCAACCAAAGTCTGAATATTAAATGCCTCCCCGGGGGTTCTGCTCGCCTGCAGCCAGATGGACAACACTTCTCGTTTTTGCATTGCCAGATCAATGACCGGCCAGTGACTATTAGCAATCTGTATGACAGGCGGCCCAAATGGTGCGGGATAATGTTCGGCATTCTGAAGGGCGATGCCGTCTCTGGGAAAGCGACTGTCCGTTACCACAACGATGGCTTGATGCTGGTTAGCCAGTCTCGCCTGGTGTAAGCGCTTGACCTGTTCGGATTCTCCCTGTGGGGGCGCCATAATAACGCCAATTTCCGCAGAAGAACCGATCTCACCCATAGCTCCGCTGATGACATTCGTATCAGGAAAAAGACAATCGAACAGTGGCACGCCAGCCATGAGAATGTTACCAAGGCCAAGCTTACAGGTATCAACGTGAACAAGCGGTAGGCTGAAGCGGATTTTTTCGGCCTGCCCCCCTGCCTTTTGGATCTGTGCGCAGAGCCAGTCGCCACTTTGCTGATCAACTCGACTCCCTGTACGGTGATCTCCCTGTTGATCAAATTCCCTGACCAGGCTGATAATTCGCTGTCTCTGCTGCTCTGACATCCATATCCCCCTAAACGGCTG
>JAPKEK010000713.1 GCA_028822125.1 Pseudomonadales bacterium
ACCTGTTTACCACATCATCGATTGAAGATAGGGATTTTTGTGGGTTTTAATGAGTTGACCGAATCGTTGCCCAAGAAAAGTGCAGCGAGCAGTCATGCCCTGGTCATACGAGGTTGAACCTGATACCGAAATTTCAGTTTACCTGGGTATGGATCCTTTAATGCTGATTCTGTGTATGTCTCGGGTCTCTTCACCATAGTCGTGGACGGCGTAGTGCAGGGTGCAGCGGTTATCCCACATGACGACATCGCCATTCTGCCAGTGGTGACGATAAAGGTTGTCTGGCTGGGTAGAGTGCTGGTACAGGTAATGTAGCAGCGGCAGACTTTCAGCCGGGGTCATACCCTCGAGTCGCGGCATGCTATCTTCCGGTTTTGATATATACAGGGATTTTCTGTGGGTCTCTGGGTGCGTTCTTACGATGCGGTGAAAAGTCGCGGGAACAGCATCACTGCCAACCAGCGATGCCAGTCTGGCACCGGTAAATTCAGCTCGGAGGTCATGTAGCAACATTTTCATGCCTTCTGAGAGACGATCAAAAGACCGATATTGATTTGACCACATGGTATCGCCGCCAATGGGTACCTGCCGCGCCGACAGAATGTTGAGCGCTGGCGGTTCTGAGAGAAAAGCTGAATCAGTATGCCAGTTCTCGGTTACTGCGTTGTCTTTACCGCGATTATAGAGTGGCAACACACAGGGATGACTGTCCAGGTAGCGGACAAACGGGCTGATGCTGAAGCTGCCCCAACGCTCAGCAAACGCAACGTGCTGGTCGATGCTGAGAGACTGCCCTGGGAAAACAAGCATGCAGTGATCGAGGAAGGCCTCATGAATCTGGTCGAATTCGGTTTGTGTCAGATCAGCCAGGCGCACCCCGGTAATGGCAGCACCTAAGGCACCACTGAGCGGTAGAATTTTCATGTTCATAGGCTCCCCTGCATCTTTGGAGTTAGCGATGACGGCCAAGGCCTGTAATTTGAGTTAAGTTGTCCTGTACAAGCTGGTGCCGCTATTGGTTAATCCATCATGGTTTTATGTCACGAGTACGATTTTACCTATCTGCTGATCTGATTGCATGTAACGATGAGCCTGTGAAAGATCCTTTAGGGTAAAGGTTTTGTCGACCACAGGCTGTAAAAGCCCGGCTCCAAAAGCAGGCAGTAAATCCTGGGCAAAGCGCGTGCTGCAGGCGAGAGCTTCAGACTGCGTGCGAGTCCGAAAGGTCACGCCGATGAGAGATAACTGTTGTCTTGCCAGTAGGTCCAGATTGAGTTTGGCGTCCCTGCCGGCATTGCGGCCGACGGTGACATAACGGCCTTTAAGTGCCATGGTTTTCAGGCAGTCAGCAAATAGATCACCACCAACCTGATCGATCACCACGTTGATGCCGCTGGTTATTTTTTTCACTTCTTCTGGCCAGTTCGCATCTGTGGTACAGATGACCTCTGTCGTGCCGAGCTGTTTGAGTGAAGCTGCTTTGTGGTTGGAACGGGTGGTTGCGATGACGTGTTTTGCGCCCAGGTACTGTGCAATCTGAATGGCGGCGCAGCCGACACCGGATGATCCAGCGGTGATTAGAATAGATTCATGAGCTTGCATTTCAGCTTGAGTCACTATGGCATCGTGGGCGGTGACAAATACATTTGGAATTGCGGCCGCTGATTCGAAAGAAAGGCCCGCCGGAATTTTCATGAGTGCTGCCGCTTCGACAAGGGTGAATTCTGCATGGCAGGCTGATGCCCTGGCCATGACCCGGTCTCCTTCTGCCCAGCCTTGAACATCAGCACCAACGCTATCTATCAGCCCGGCAAAC
>JAPKEK010000714.1 GCA_028822125.1 Pseudomonadales bacterium
AGGGTTATTCATAGTCAAAGTATAGCGCTTTGTTGACTTTAAAATTCAATTGATTCAGCGCAGAATGGACCCATGAGTAAAATCAGACAGACCGCGGTTGCCGGCCAGTTTTATCCTGCTGAGGCCCAGGATTTGCAGTACACCATCGATCAACTGCTGGCTGGCGTAAAAACAGATAAAACCTGCCCCAAGGCGATTGTTGCGCCTCACGCGGGCTATATCTATTCCGGCTCAACGGCTGCCCAGGCATACGCTCGGTTAGCTAACGGACGTGATCGTATATCAAGGGTGGTGGTACTGGGACCGGCACATCGGGTTGGTTTTCGCGGCATGGCGCTTTCAGACGCCGATTTTTATACAACGCCGCTGGGCGACATCAGTATAGACCAGGATGCCACTGAACTGATCAGGCAATTGCCTTCGGTTGTGAGTCTTTCCAAAGCTCATGCAGGAGAACACAGTTTAGAGGTACAGCTGCCTTTTCTGCAGCGATGCCTTGACCACTTTAGCCTGGTTCCCATCGTGGTCGGACAATGTCCGGTCGATGATGTTGCCCGTGTTATAGAGGCCCTGTGGGGCGGGGTAGAAACCCTGATTGTGATCAGCTCTGACCTCAGTCATTTCTTGAATTATGATGATGCGCGGCAGAAAGATGCTGATACCTCAGGGCAGATATTAGCCCGTGCGCACACGCTGTCAGGCGATCAGGCCTGTGGCGCTAACCCCTTAAATGGGCTACTGCAAGTATTGAAAAGCAAGAATCTATCGATTAGTGAACTGCAGGTCATTAATTCAGGTGATACTGCCGGCGATAGAAGTCGTGTAGTCGGCTATGGTGCTTATTTTGTGAACGAATCGAGTCAAGCACGAGGAATCTTAAGTACCGCTGAACGACAGCAATTGCTGTATCTGGCGCGGAATGCAATTCTTGGTCAGTTAGATCAACGAGGTGATTTTGAAATCAGGCTTAATCAATACCAGGGCAGCCTGCGTCAGAAACTGGCCAGTTTTGTTACTTTGAAAATAAACGGTGGGCTCCGCGGCTGTATTGGTAGTCTGCAGGCTTCACGCGATCTGGCGGTGGATGTTGCGCATAATGCAATTGCCGCTGCCTTCCAGGACAGGCGGTTCAAGCCGTTAACACTGCAGGAATTTACCAAGGTTGACGTACACATATCGGTGTTAAGTCCGCCTCATGAGGTAGACACCCGGGCCCGAGAGGAACTGATTGCGCGACTGCGACCCGGAATCGATGGTGTTATTCTTCAGCAGGGACATCACCGTTCAACCTATCTCCCCTCGGTCTGGGAACAGATACCAGATGCAGAACAGTTTATCGGTGAACTCCGGGTCAAAGCAGGTCTACCCCGCGATGGCTGGAGTGAGCAGATGAAGGTATCACTGTATACTACCGAGGAGTTTTACTAGCTTTTTTGAAGCTTAAACGGTGGGGTCAGCGTGAACTAACCCGGGTTTATCGGACATCAATTTAGGGGGACAATACCCTTAGGCGATGCCTGATGAAAAGAAAGAAATTCACGAAGCAGCTCAAACTTGGAGCCGTTCGCTCGATGGCGCGAGGAGACCCCTCACCAGCAGATCCAGCAAGGCAGTTGGGGCTACCGCGAAACCAGCTCTACCAGTGGCAGTGGGAGATAAAACTCACGGGCGACCAAGTCTTTGCTGGTAACCCTAGGGGCGCTGGCGAAGGTCTGACGGAAGTGGAACCGCTGCATGTCGCGTCGCGATTCTTGAGGAGGAGAATGCGATCCTAAAAAAGGCCGAGTCGTACTTCACAGCCCCTCAGAAGTGAAG
>JAPKEK010000715.1 GCA_028822125.1 Pseudomonadales bacterium
ATCAACTGTATCTGCCAGCCCATCATTGTCATCATCTTCATCGCAGGCATTGCCTAAATCATCGGAGTCAGAATTGAGCTGATCAGCATTATCTATTGCAGGGCAGTTATCCTCACCATCTACAACCCCATCGGCATCTGAATCCACAGAACTTTCTGTAATGGGTGCGAGATCCAGGTCCAGTTGATTAAAAAAAGTAATCCTATTTGGAATGGCATTGGTAATGGTTTCAGCTAAATCCCCGGATATTCGATCTGCCCGGAACTCAACTGCCAGATAAGGCAAAAACGATTCAGCAATATCCTCGCGCGTAGGGTTATCTTCTGCATAGGTTGATATAAATTCTCCATCTGCTTCTTGAGCAGTTAGCCAAGCATCGGAGGATGCATGATAAGCATCTAATGATGTATGAGCGGCTTCATGGACAAATGTTTCTTCGAGAATTCCATCTGCGACATACAGATCAGCCTGCCCAACGTGGATCAAGAGATTGTTGTTACCGCCACCAAAAGGTTCAACGCCTTTGTGTATCCAATAGGTAGCCACGTCCATCCTTAAAGCTTTTGGGAGACGCCCTATAACAGTTGCATACTTCTCAGCCTCAATTGCAGCAGCTGACGCAGTTTCAAACTCTGAGTTGACCTGCACTTCTGAAGAAAGACCGTCCGAAAAATTAGCTTCAAAGAGGAAAGCATTGTTCTCTATCCAGCCAGATCGTCGGTCGTACATGGTTCGGAAATCCTGTCCGGTTGCCTCTATGGAAACAAAGGTCGTTGGATCAGATTCTGTAATAATGTCTGGATCAATGAAGATTGTCCCACCGAAAGGCGGTTCAGCACTGGTCGATATGCTAACAAAGGTAAGCACTATAAAAAAATAGCGAAGCATAACGTTATAGTGTGCCTCCATTTAGCCATCCTTAGATACTTGTGCTGACTGACATACTCGGAGCTTTCAGGGTGTAATCGGCAGGGTTTCAAGCGACTCGTTCATCGCGCACCAGTCAGGTGCAGTTTCTGACCGATGGTTGTGGGTCGGGTTGAAATGAGACTGGTCATCAAGAGCCATACCATTAACGCTCGCAACGCCCATCTCAAGTTCCGCCCAGAGCCTTGTACCGCAATCTTGGCAAAAACGACGCCGGTTATTGCGCCCCTTATCTGATTTAACAACAAACCCACCGGGTTCACCTTTGGTCAGCGTGACACTTTCTAAAGGCACGATATAGGCTGTGTAAAACGCAGATCCGCTGACCGTCTGACAATCAGTACAGTGACACAAAACCTGCATCACAGGTTCGCTCGTCGTTTCAAATCGTGTCTTTCCGCACAGGCAGCCGCCTGACATCCTCTCTGACATTATTCACTCCTTGGTTTCAAAATCTTGCTGATTTGGTCTCCATAAGATGTCATGTCACCCCGCCTTTAGCTACTACAAGACGAAAATTATTCTGGTGATGATCCATAGGAGTACCTGACATTAAGACTATCAACCGGCACCGCCTTGCACACTGCCAATGGCCGACCTAAAGGCAGTAAGCACGAACTGGGTGAATCGTTTCTATCAGACTTGGCGGCGCACTGGAGGGTGCATGGGCAAGAGGCGATTGAAAGGACTTGTGAAACCAAACCAGAGGTTAACGTGAGGCTGGTTGCCGGGCTAATACCGAAGGAGGTCGGCATAGAGGTGGTTGAGCGAGTCGGAAGCTATAAGATTAATTTTCTATGATGCCAAACCAATTAGATTGAATGTTGCATATGTATTCATTGGTGGGATCTAGAATTAGACGACAAAGAAAATCCCTTC
>JAPKEK010000716.1 GCA_028822125.1 Pseudomonadales bacterium
CTTCGATTATGACGGGTGAAGTCGCTGGTTTCACCCAGGAGGGCGATAAAGTCATTGCTGCACAACTGGCGCCGGGCGTTAATCCGATTACTTTTTCCGATGATGATCGGCTATTCGTGGCACAGTGTTTCTTTGGTACTAATCTCTATGAGGTAGATCCCCGGGGGCTAGATCCAGCCAGGCTGATCAGTGATACGCTGGGGCCGGGTTGCGGTCTCAATGGTATGGACTGGGGGCCGGACGGTCGACTGTATGGTCCTCGCTGGTTTCATGAACAGGTGGTCAGTTTTGATGTTAACGATAATAGCATGCGAGTTGAAGCCACCGGTTTTGCAACGCCGGCGGCTGTTAAGTTCGATGCCCAGGGGCGATTGCATGTGCTCGATACCGGCACTGGCGCGCTCTATCGTGTAGAGGATGGTAGCAACGTTGAGGTCGCTCGCCTGTCTCCTGGCCTGGATAATTTTGTAATCGATGAATCGGGTCGATTTTTTGTTTCCAGCTTTACCGATGGGTTTGTGAAGCGTATTAATACCGATGGCTCGGTGACCGAACTGCAACCAGGTGGTATGGCTCATGCCGGCGGGATTGCATACCATCAAGGTATCCTTGTGGCAGCGGACCTGCACTCAATACGGGGTTATCAGGTTGACGGGCAAGAAGCTTTCACCCAGCGAAATGTGCTTGGCACTGGGGTGATGGGGGGCGCTTTGAATATAGCCAGTGATGGTGATGCTTACCTGCTGGTTTCCTGGGTTGATGGTGATGTCCGAGTTTGGGACCAGCGTAATCAACAGCGGCTATGGCAGAAATCAGGGCTGGCCGCACCCGTTGCGGCGGTGCGCTTTAAGAACCTCGTTGTGGTTTCTGAACATGGTGCGAACCGGGTAGTCGGATTTGCAGAAGATAGTATTGAAGAGGTGGTATTTGCAACTGGCCTGCCTGCGCCGACGGGCCTGGTGGTAGACGATGGCGAACTCTATGTCAGTGATCGCAGCCTGGGCCAGATTTTGAAATTAACCTCCCAGGGTGACATCCTGCAAGCGCCAGAGGTGGTAGCAGATGGCCTGACCACACCAGAAGGCTTCGTTATACGCGAAGGGGTCATGGTGGTAGTCGAGGCAGACGATGGCCACGTAACCCTCATTCGAGCCGATGATGAACGCCAGATTCTGGCCACCGTACCGAAAGGCTCTCAGGCGGCGAGTGTTTTGCAGCCGCCATCGCAGGTATTTAACGGTATTGCCATGGATGACAAGGGTAATCTGTATGTGCCCGGTGAAAGCGATCGGACTCTGTACAAGATTACCGGTGCATTTGATTAAGCGCGTTTGATTAAGACAGGGGTATTACCACTTTCGAAACGTTCGAGTAGTCTGATTGTACGCTTACGGTCTAAGGCAGCGGCATTGTGGATGAGAGGTTGATGGCGCTAAGCTATGAATGCTGTGCAGGGAAGATATCAACCAGGCTATTGTCAGGGAGGCTATATTCAGTGGGTTTTTATTACCGGGTAATCATGACACTGTTGCTAATCAGCAGTGTGGCTGTTTTTGGCGCAGATGAAGGCAAACGAACCCGTCAGTCATCTGATGATTCTGACCGGGCCATACTAGAGCGATTGCAGAGCCAGAGTCAGGACAACGCCGGCCGTATTCTTTTCTTCAATGAAAAGCAGCGCCGGATTGCTTTTGCTAACTTCAACAAGCTCTATCCGACCCGACAGATTCCACGTAGCAGCAGGCCTTATCCCCTCACCGAAAAGCCTAAGGATTGGGCTGAATTGATTTATGAAGTTGATGAAC
>JAPKEK010000059.1 GCA_028822125.1 Pseudomonadales bacterium
AATGTATCGGCCATACCAACGATCGGTGTCAGTACATAGCTGTGAATGTCACCACCGTCAATTTGCGCATTGACGTATTTTAACCATTTACCGTTTGCAGCATGCACGTCATCTATGGTCTTGCTCTCGTTGACTGTGCACTCCCACAGATTGATCACGCGCGCCTCAGCAGCGCTAGCAGAAGCCGCAAGAGCCAATAGAGTAAAACTAAGAATTGTTTTCAAAATTATATTTTTCATTACTTCTTTCCTGACTGATTATCATAGAAGAAGGGCTATAGCTTCCCATTTTGCACAGACCTCCCGGCAGTGCTCAGAGACCCGGCCACCAAATTATCTTCCTTTATTATTTCCTATTTGAGTAATTTATACAACTTGTGCACGCTTCGTCATTAGGCAGAAAGTTATCATTTACTACCCGCAGGGGCCCGAAACCCACAGACCAGCATAGATAGCTCGATACCTGTTCCGCAAATTTGAGGATAACAAGAACTCTGGCACCTGTGCTTAGTTAGATAGCCTCGAACTGTTCAATTGGTGTCTCTGGCTTAACACAAAAAAATTTCGCGATATTACTTACAAAAGCAGCCGGCGCTGAAGGGACACTTGAAGGGTATATGAATGCTGATATATTCATCTTATTCTTTACTCTAACTATTCCTTTGATAAGAATGCACAAATGAAATTCGGAAATCGGGCACGCGTTATCGCGACTGTAGCGTCAACTCTGGGGCTTCTCGCGATTTCATCGATTGACGCGCAAGCAAGTTACGCAATTTACGTTGGCAAAAACCTAACGCAAGACGGCAGCGTTTTGATTGGTGGATCCGGTGATGAGGTATCGAGTCATTGGCTTGAAATCGTTCCAGCGCGGCGTTTTTCGGCCGATACAACTATTAGCGTCGGCGTAGATGAAACAGCCAATATGCCAGGGCAATTCATCGAAATTCCTCAAGCAACGCAAACAGCCCGTTATTTAACAATGAATTATTCTGACTACGAGGGATTTCCAGCGCCCATAACCAATGGTGGATTAAACGAGCACAATGTTGCTGGAAGAGATGTTTGGTCGGATTCACGTCCCGAGCTAGTAGCGATGACCCCGAATCCTCAGAAAGGGCCGAGTTACAGTGACTTGTCTCGTATTGCGATGGAGCGCGCCAGGTCAGCGCGGCAGGCGGTCGAGATAATCGGAAAACTCATTGATGAGCACGGCTACTCTACCTATGGTGGCAATTCCCACATGTTTGCCGACGAAAATGAAGGGTGGGTGCTACTGAACTTCGCCGGTGGGCAGGGTCTGTGGATTGCTGAACGGCTCGGTGCGGATGATATTCGCGTGTCTTATCCCGGTGACATAGGAAACATCCCATTGGATTTCCACAGAAATCCAGACTACATGGGATCTGAGAACTTCATCGACTTCGCGGTGCAACAAGGCTGGTTCAAACCGGATACTGACGAGCCTTTCAATGTAACGGCAGTGTACGGTACCGATTATATTCGATACCCTCGAGACGAATTGGAGCAGGAACTGAGACAGGCAGCTCCTATCGACCTCAGAAAAATGTTAAGCGTGGTGCGAGACACGCGTATATCCAAGGACACGACAGGCTATGGCCAGGTGGCACAGCTTCGCACCGGAGTTCGACCGGAGAATCGAACGCTGTGGATTGCGGCAACAGGATCAGTAACCACACCATTCGTGCCGTATCGAATTGGTGTTCAAAGCATCCCTGCCGAATTTGGCAAGCACAGGTATCTGACTAAGGGCGAGGCCACACGGTTTGTTACCAAGGATTGGCAAATTCAGGAAGCAACTGAATTCGCCGGGCGTACATTTAAGCGTCTGATGTACTTTACGTGCGACCACCCGGATAAATTTTTGCCCGAAGTAACCGAAGCAATTACCGCCTTTGAAAACCGGTTGATCGAGGAGCAGAAACAAGTTGACAAGACTGCTGATGCTCTATTCGACAGCGGGCAAGCGCAATTAGCGCTCAAGTACCTAACAGAACATTCACGCAATGCCGCTAGCGCAGCACTTGAACTTGGTAATGCTCTTCTCGGCAGCATTGAAGCAAGAACAAAGATTTTATACGGTGTAAGAGCACCTGAAAGCAACGAGATGAGCCTACTCGATTACCAAATGGTTAGATGCGATTAGAATCGAACCTTCTAGTCTTTATCAGGACTCACGCCAAAAGAATGGTTTACTGGAATGCCCGCCTTGTAACACCCTTCGCTACCGGAGTGTTTCCTTTCAGCGACTATAGTGGCCGTTTCTTGAATCATCAGGAGCCTTGATAGCTATGTCTGACGATAATGTGGATCCCGCACAGTTTTACACGGGTCTAATTGCTGAGCTATATGAGCCCCTTGCTGGTGGCATCGGTGATGCGGAGCCGTATATCGACTTTGTTCGCCGGTATGGTGAACCGGCTCTGGAGCTTTGTTGTGGCTCCGGACGCCCGATGCTTGAGCTTTTGGATTGCGGGCTTGCCGTGGAAGGTCTTGACTCATCTACTGACATGCTGGCGCTTTGTCGCATTGCGGCGGCCGAGACCGGTGTTGTGCAGGTGATCGCTGCTGTCAGCGGCTACCGGCAAGCATTAGCGGGCAGAGGTTCGCCGCGCAGGCGAATCGATCTTCCAGTTCACTCTTTATTAATATACCAACTTCCTAGTCCTCCTGTAAGGCCTCCAACAATCCCCCCTATAACAAAACCAGAACTTATTCCCATGCTTTTTAGCAGGACAGTGGCACAACCAATTATAACAATAGACTTATTCATCATCGCTCCGTTTCAATTCCTGTTCAGAACAATCTTTCTCGGCTCTGCGAACAGCAACTGAGCCATCACCTACATAGCGGGTATTGTCACTCACCTTCTGGCCCATTGCTTTAGCATGAAATACGCAAGTCACCAGCGACTAATCATTTGCAGTATGCAACCTGCTCCCGTCTGGGGAAAAGAGATCCTGCGTCGTCGCGCAGCCAACCAACAGCAGCACGGCCAGTAATCTAAACATCAAGCCAGGCCTCAATTTTGTTTCGTGCAACGGGCTCATTCCAAGCTCCTGCATAACCCGCCATGGGCTCCCGAGTTGTTTCAAAATACCGCTATAGGATTCAGTGGAGACCCGGTGGCACCATTAACCTTGAGCGGGGAAGCCACAAGCATGAAAGTAGCGCGACCCGTATCTGCGGATAATTTACTCACGGCCCTTAAATCCAGGTTATCCAGAAGCGGCATGCCCAGTCCTATCAGCACTAGCTCATGCACGGGATTAAAACGATTTTCAACGCCCGAGGGCATAACATCAGATACCCCGTCACAGCCAATCACGGCAACATCCCTTTCCTTGAGAAAGGCAGCGACCGAGGCATGCAATCCAGCAGCTTTCTCGACAAAATGCCATTGCCCGAGCGCTTCAACCGCCTTCCAGCGGCCTGTTCTGATTAACAGCGCATCACCGGAACCGATGCTAACCCCTGATTTCTTCTCCCAGGCCAACAAGTCGCCAATGGTTATCGCCGTGCCTGGCGCCAGGTAATCCAGGCCGAGAAAAGCTGGCATATCGACTAGGACCCCTCGGGTAACAATGCCAGCTTCGGCAATATTTTCAATGCCAAGATTGGCAAAACCACCGGCGTCCATCTCGAAGCTATAGCCGTTATACATTTTATCCTGGTAAGCAAAATGAGACACCGCATCCAGATGCGAATGCGCAAAACCATGATAGGCAACGGCGAAATTATCACCTGCAGCCTGGGGCAGGGCTTCCTCAGGAATACCAAATGCCGCCGGAAATATAAAAGGCTCGTGAACAAAAGGGGACTCATTCACCAGATCTTTTACTTTGTTCAGGGGCAGCGAAAGTGATACTGCCTGTCCTGTCTTAACCAGGCCTGCTGCGTTGATGCGCTTTTCGTTAGTCACCAGGTTGAGTGTTCCCAGCTGATCTTCCTTACCCCATCGGCCCCAGTTTGATATCTGACTCAATAGTTCATCGAATTGTACTGCCGACATAGGCGGTGGAAGGTCCAGGCCTTTATCCAATACGGTTTTATCTTCAGCGCAGGCAGAAAGTGAATATAGTAGCGTAAACAAAATCGCAATAATTCTCATATTAAGCTCCAGTCAGTGTTGTCTGGCCTGACACCAGATTTTATAAAGGCCAATCCGTCCACACTACGCCACATTGGGCCCAATATAAATCACTTGCATTTTAATCAATCCCGTTATGACAGGACCCGCCAGCAGATCACCGAAACTTCGACACCCAACACACCCCCTTCAACCCGGGTTTGCAGCCTAAACCGGCAATCCAGTACTCAGCGCTGGGCCCGCAGATCACAGTCAGTAGATACAAGCTGTTCCCTGAAGAAGTCTGCCAGATAGCGCTCGCCGGTACTGACTACGGCAGCATCCTGTTCGCCCGCCATTGCTGCCAGCATTGCCAGAAAACTGCCCAGATTCACATTAAACGGGATGACCAGCAACGCCAGCATAGGCACCAGCCAGCCCGGGGTTGCATAGATCCTCGACGACTGGTTCAGGGCAGAAAATGCCAGTTCGGCGATTTCTCTCTGACTCAGTAATTCTGGCCCGCCTACTGGAAACTCGCTAGACACTGCCGCATCATCCTCCAGGCGATCAACGATGTAGGTCGCCAGGTCAGCACCGTGAATAGGCGCGAATCTCGAATCCCCCTTGCCGACTAGCCAGGCGGTTCCCTTTGCTGCCATATCAAGAAATTCGATCATATCATTGAAAAATCCGGTGGGCCGGATGATGGTCCAGGGCACGGACCCCTGGATGAGCGCGTCGACAACCTGTTCCCGGGCCTCAATCTGCGGCACCCGGGAACGGGTCTGCTTCCCTGCCAGAACAGAGACAAAGATGAAACGAGAGATAGCTGCGGCCCGTGCTCTTTCAACCAGGTGCAGGTTCGCATCCCGATCAACTTCCCAGACCGTGGGTTTGCGATTAAAAGTTCGATTACCCAGGCAGGAGATAATGCAGTCGACACCGTCGGCAACGCCCTCAAGGGAAGCATCCTCGGTCGCCTGACCGACAAACACCTCGGTTACGCAACCACGAACAAGACCTAATCTGGCTGGATCTCGAACCAGCGCCCGTACAACATGCCCACGGGCATGAAGTTCGGACACGACATAGCGGCCCAGGTAACCCGTTGACCCTGCTACTAGAACCCGCAAACGTCTGCTCCTGCCATCGCGCACGCTCACTTGTTATCTGTCATGCGACTGTTTATTGCTTTTAAGGCCTAACCTTCCAGGATCTAATCTTCGCACCTGCTACCGATACCGTAAATCAGTGGCCTGCACCCCGATTGCCCCGGACAATCCAGGCTCTGCTAGCCCTGCCTACCCTGTCTGCCAACGAGCAGAAAATCCTATATCTCAACGAAAAATATCTTGCAGAGCCCGCCTACCCGGTGAACCCTCTGAATCAGCCCGCACGTCTATCGGTTTCATTCACAGTTGCCGGTAACCTCGCTGCGCGTAGTCAAAATCATGCAACTGGGCATTGCCGGTCGAGGCCAGATAAAAGTTGGCATGGTACGACCGTATCTCCTTGATTTTATCACCTTCAAAGAGATACCACTCACTGCCCCGCAACAGCTCCCGCTCGCCGGTCTGTTTCGGTACCCAGCGCATACTCCATTCGATAACGGCTTCGGGTTCCTGGATGACCGTATGGTCAAGGGCCCAGTTAGCCTGGGTTAAAGGCCCGACCCTGGCCCAGTAATCAGCAAGGCCCCTTGCGCTTCTTACCTCACTGTGATCAACAAAGTAGTGCACTACATCGTCAGTAAAGGTGCTCATCATTATGTCTACATCGGCGGTATTACAGCCCTGATAATACTTCAAAATAGTTTCGATATAGCGATGACCTTCTTTTCGCGGCTGCATAGGTCTGTCTCCAAAGGTTTTCATTGACTGAATGTAAACCACCCGGTCATGCAATGAAACAGGCGGATCAGACCGCAAGTTCAGCGCAATTCAGTTCCCAGTCTGGCACCAGCACTGCTGGAAACCGCGTCAGCACACGAGTGAAAAAGTCTTTCTCACCAGCAGCCCACAAGCCAGTCTAGGAAAAACCATAGCGTGCAGGCGCCTCAATCCTAACGATAACCTGCCTGCACGGGTCGCCTTGGTAACTGCCACCAGGCCGCTTCGCAAGCCGCGGTCAACTCATCATCAAAGACAACCGTCGCCGACGCCAGATTAGCATCCAGCTGTTGTGGCCTCGACGCACCGATCAATGCAGAGGTGATACCAGGCTGATTCAGCACCCAGGCTATGGCGACTGACACCATATCCTGACCCCGGCCTTCGACCACGGCTTTCAGGATTTCAACCGCCTGGAACTGCGAGTCATGCCAGTACCGGGACTGGTATCGTTCCGCGGCACTACCCAGAGTGAACCTCGTACCAGCTTGTGGTTCCTGGCCTGGTCTGTATTTACCGGATAGAAATCCGCCTGCCAGGGGATTAAAAACAATCACGCCAATACCCTGGTCGAGGCACAATGGTAGTAATTCAGTTTCAATTTCACGATACAGCAGGTTGTAACGCGGCTGCACGGAAACATAGCCCTCCACTCCCAGGCGATCTGCAGCGCGCAACGCCTCACCAAGGCGTCAGGCAGGATAATTAGAACAACCCAGGTGCCTGGGCCTTGCCCGAGCCAACCAGGTCCTCGAAGGCTCGAAGCGTCTCTTCAATGGGGGGTGTTAGGATCAAAGCCATACGACTGGTACAAATCCACGTAGTCCTTTTTCAGGCCTTTTAGGCTCTTGTTAATAGACTCCATGATATGTTGCCGTGATAAACCTCGATTGTTAGGGCCTCTGCGAGTAGGTGCAAAACACTTGGTAGCTATAATCAGGTCATCACGATTGCCTTTATCGTGCACCCACCGGCCAATAATGGCCTCGGTTTCTCCCAGCGTATCGAGCGTACCACCGAGTGGATAGGCAGTATCAAGGATAGTCAGCTGATAATCGATAGTTTTATCCAGGATAGTGCGTGAATTGGCCTCATCTACCTGTTATCCAAAGGTCATGGTACCAAGGCAAATCGCCGGTACTTCGAGGCCACGAAGACCCATGTGCCGTTTTTCCATTGCTTCTCCTTTACTGGCCCCAAGCCGACTGATCATTGGTTAGACCTATCGTAGTCCAGCGCCTGCAAAACAACTAACCACTAAATAATGCTACTCAAGCACAAGGCAGCGTATGATGAGAAACCCTACCCAAGGAGGTCCACGTGATGCGATCTGAACACATCGAATACGAGCAGCAGGACAAGGTGGCGATCATAACGCTTAACCGGCCTGAAACGCTCAATGCCCTGACCCCATCCATGCGAGAGGGGCTCCATGATGCTGTCACGCTGGCAGACAGTGACGATACTGTACGGGTCATTGTTATAACCGGCGCCGGCCGCGGCTTCTGTTCCGGTGGCGATGTCAAAGCCATGAATGCAGCTAACAAGGCAAAGTCTGCCAGTCCATTAGAGGAAAAGATTGCACCCATCAGAGACCGCGCCGTCCTCGCCATGCGCAATGCAACCAAGCCTGTGATCGCCGCCGTCAACGGTGCCGCGGCAGGTGCAGGCATGAATATTGCGCTGGCCTGTGATATCAGAGTTGCCTCATTCAAAGCAAGGTTTGGTCAGACTTTTTCCCGCCGTGGTCTGCATCCCGACTGGGGTGGCACCTATTTCCTGCCTCGACTGGTTGGTATGGCAAAAGCTTGCGAGCTCATCTGGTCAGGTAAGATGATCGATGCTGAAGAAGCCCTGGACCTGGGTATTGTCTCCCAATTAACCAATCCAGAAGATTTACTGACTGCCACTCTCGACATGGCGGCTACGTTTGCCGCTGGACCCCCTATTGCCATTCGCATGGCCAAACGGGCCTTGTATAAAAGCATAGATAGTTCCCTGCGTGAGGCGCTGGAATATGAAACCTACGCGCAGAATATCTGTAGCAACAGCCAGGACGCCAAAGAAGGAATCGCTGCTTTCGTAGAAAAAAGAGATCCTGAATTCACTGGTAATTAGTCCTGCTCACGGCTGATTCCAGTCGCCAGTAGCTCGCTTATGACAGCCTCGCTCATACCAAGTTCGGCAAGGAGTACGCGGGTTTCACTGCCAAAAACAGCAACTGGCGGACGAGTCTTAAACCCTTCTCTGTCCATCTTAACCGGTGGCGAGAGCACCCGCAGTCGTCCGGCAGACGCGTGTTCAACAATTTCGAACATATTATTTGCCTCTGCTTGGGAATCTTCAAAAAGCTCGATGGGAAACTTCACTGTCGAAATGGGTACCCCAGCCTGCTGAAACCTATCACACCAACTATCACTCGACTTACCTCGCAGGGCAGCCTCTACCTCCGCCTGCAACGATCTGACGTAGTCTTCATCAACTTTTTCATGGAGGCCCTGGTCATTCAGGCCCAGAGTCTTCATGAACCTGACCTGCAAACCTCGGCTCACTGCAGCGACAGCGACGGTGCTATCAGCAGTTTCAAATGTGCGAAAATAAATCGATCGAAGCGCATAAACCCTGGCTGATGGCATGGCATTCATCTGTTCTTCAAAGCTTGCGCCAGCAATCCGTTGCTTCTGTAACAAGCTAATGGACGCCTGATGTTTTTCTCTATCCATATCTTCCTGTCGAACTAACTGATTGTTCGCCAGGGTCATGGCAGCCTGCATCAGGCTGACATCAACGATACCGCCCTTCCCGGTACGCTGCCGGCGAAAGAGTGCAGACGCGATGCCAAAAGCCAGCGACATGGCCGCCATATAATCAGATATGACA
>JAPKEK010000717.1 GCA_028822125.1 Pseudomonadales bacterium
GCTACGGATCGACTACTGTTGGTCTTTTATCCACAGGTCGATCTGCTGCTCCAGAATATTCAGAGGAATAGCGCCATTTTCAAGGACCTTGTCATGAAAAAGCCTTAAATCGAATTGCTTACCCAGGGTGGATTCTGCACGTGTCCTGAGTTCCCTTATTTTCAGTTGACCGAGTTTATAAGCCAGGGCCTGGCCCGGCCAGGAGATATAACGATCTATCTCATTAATAATGTCCAGTTCCTTGCGCGGCGCATTATCTTTGAAATAGGCAATCGCACGGCTTCTTGACCAGCCTTTATAGTGCATTCCGGTATCGACGACCAGGCGCACAGCACGCCACATATCGTAACTCAGTTGACCAAATCTGGAGTAAGGATCTTCATAAAGGCCGATATCGTAACCCAGTTGCTCACTGTAGAGTCCCCAGCCTTCGGTGAAAACGGTATAGCCGGAAAATCGACGGAAATTAGGCAGGTCAGTCAGTTCCTGCTGGAGCGCAATTTGCAGATGATGTCCAGGTACTGCTTCGTGTACGGTCAGCACTTCGATTTCGAAAGTTGGCCGCGACAGGGGCTGGTAAAGATTGACATAAAAGTAACCGGGCCGGTTGCCGTCCGCTGCCGGCGCCATGTAATAGGCCGTGGTGGTATCGGCTGCAACGGCATCAGGAATTGCCCTGACGCCGTAAGGCATCCTTGGGAGCTTGGTAAACAATTTGGTCAGCAGGGGGTCTATACGTTTTGCCGTGGCCCGATAGGCATTCATGAGCTCATCTGCATTATCAAAATAGAACTGTGGGCTGTCCCTGAGGAAAGCAAAGAATTCAGCGAGCGAGCCAGCAAAGCCGATCTCTGCTTTAACGGTCAGCATTTGTGCACGGATGCTGGCGACTTGTTCAAGGCCAAGACGGTGTACTTCATCAGGCGTGAGATCGGTTGTGGTGTAGCGCCTGACCCTGAATTCATAAAAAGCGCTTCCGTCTGGCAGGCTGGAAGCCGCTATATCATCTGAACAGTTGGGCAGGTAATGCTGCGTGAAGAACTGGTAGAACCGTTTGTAGGCGGGTAGCACCCTAGTGGCAATTACTTGGGCTGCAGCCTCCCGCAATTGTTGCTGGTCAGCCTCACTGATGTTCTCGGGCAGGCGCTTGAAAGGCTCGTAGAACAGACTTTCGGCAGGTGTTTCTACGATCTGCTTGAGAATCTGCCTGGGTACCCGCTGCATGGTGATCCGTGCTGGTACAAAGCCGGTTATCAGGCCCTGCTCCATCTGCCTGATAGTCTGATCCATCAACTGATCGATTTTTGTCATCCTGGCGAGCCAGTCCTCGTAGTCCTGAACGGTCTGTAAGCGGAGCTTTACTGGGGTTTCGTCCAGGGTCTGAATGCCACCCCGCTGGCTGACCGGCATCAGGTCTGTCCTGTATTTAAAAGCTTCAATACGAGTTTGCAGTTGTCTGCTGAACAGCTCTAAGTTGACCCGTCCCTGGTCAGTCAGCTCGACTGGGTCAATCTCCGCCAGGCTGGCCAGCGTTCGCTGGTATCGACCTTGCCTTGCTTGTCGCGCAGCTTCAGACAGGTCCGGCCACAGGCGGTTAAACCGGCGGTCGCCAAGGGAAGAGGCCCAAACCGGGTTTTCCTGCATCTCCGCATCCCAGGACGCTTTGAATATAGCGTGCAGTCTGGCAGTTTCGGTATCCTGAACAATGACATCAGCAAGGCTTATGGGCACGGTCTGCAGCAACAGACAGAACAGCAGGATTTTCATAGGCATCTTGACCTTAAAATTCGTTCTATTGTAACCA
>JAPKEK010000718.1 GCA_028822125.1 Pseudomonadales bacterium
TCAACACCCGGGATATTGGCCAGGACACCGCCAAACCCAATAGGCACCAGCAACAGGGGTTCAAAGCCCCGCGAAATCGCCAGGTACAACAGCATTAAACCAACACCAATCATAACCAGCTGGTTCAATTCCATCTGGTAAATGCCAGTGCCCTGCCACAATAGGAATAACTGATCCATGGTCTGTCTACTGCCCCACCATAACCAGGGCTTCTCCGAGCTTGACTGCATCACCTTCGCGTACCGGTACCTGTGTCACCTGGCCACCCCGGGTCGCCCGAATCTCGGTTTCCATTTTCATCGCTTCCAGCACAATAACAACATCACCTTCTGAAACTGCATCGCCCGGACCGACCAGTACCTTAAATATATTCCCGGACAAGGGCGCTGTAATGCCAGTTTCAGCGCCGGAAGGCCCACTCAGTGGTGCTGCTTGAGCAAGTGGCTGGATACTGCTGACATCACCACCGGCGCTCACCGAAACCACAAAGTGCTGTCTGTCAACTTCAACGGTATAGGTTTCAGACCCTTGTGCTATTACTACAGTATCAGACTGTTCAACAGGAATCGGTTCGAACGCATTGGGGTTCTGGCGATTTTCAAAAAACTTAAGGCCTACTTGGGGAAACAGCGCGTAGGTCAGCACATCATCCTCAAAATGTTCCCCAAAAAGCAGCGTCTTTTCCTTGGCCAGCCCAGAGAGTTCACTGCTCAGTGCTTCAAATTCCGGCTCCAGCAGGTCCGCAGGCCGACAGGTCACCGCTGCGGCGCCGTCAAGTGCGCTTGCCTGTAACCCCTCATCAACCGGCGCTGGCGTGGCACCATACTCACCTTTAAGCACAGCTTGGGTCTCTTTTGTAATATTGCTGTATCGCTCCCCGGTCAGCACGTTCAAGACTGCCTGAGTACCAACAATCTGCGATGTTGGGGTCACCAGCGGGATAAAACCCAGCTCTTCACGTACTCGGGGAATCTCCTCCAGCACCTCATCCAGCTTGTCGGTTGCATCCTGTTCGCGGAGCTGATTCTCCAGATTAGTTAACATGCCGCCGGGTACCTGAGCCACCAAAATTCGCGAATCTATGCCTTTAAGTGAACCCTCGAACTGCGCGTACTTCTTTCTGACCTTTCTGAAATAGGCAGCAATCTCTTCCAGCAGTAATAAATCAAGGCCGGTGTCTCTGTCACTACCCTGCAGTATGGCTACGAGCGATTCGGTGGGTGAATGACCATAGGTCATACTCATTGACGAGATAGCCGTATCGACATTATCAACACCTGCCTCAACCGCCTTCAGATAAGTCGCCGTTGACATCCCAGTAGTGGCATGACAGTGCATGTGAATCGGAATGTCGACGGCCTTTTTTAAACCACTGACCAATTCAAAAGCCGTGTAGGGGGTGAGCAAACCGGCCATATCCTTTATGGCAATCGAGTCAGCACCCATATCAGCTAATTGCCGACCCATGGTCAGCCAGCCATCAAGTGCATGCACCGGGCTAATCGTATAGGACAAGGCTCCCTGGGCATGTTTTTCCTGCTTGCGCACTGCCCTGATCGCCCGTTCCAGGTTACGGGGATCATTCATGGCATCAAATACTCGGAAAATATCGATACCATTCACCGCTGCTCTTTCAACGAATCGATCAACAATATCATCCGCATAATGACGGTACCCCAGGATATTCTGACCACGGAACAACATCTGCTGGGGCGTATTCGGCATCGCCTTTTTCAGCTCCCGAAGGCGCTCCCAAGGGTCTTCACCCAGGTAACGGATGCAGGCATCAAAAGTGGCACCGCCC
>JAPKEK010000719.1 GCA_028822125.1 Pseudomonadales bacterium
CAAACAGACAAATTAGCTACCTGGGAGATACCCTGCTAGCCGCTGGCGGTCACAAACTCGATCATTACGTCGATGGCATGGAGTATGACCTGGCGCGTTTTCCACATGACCCAGATTCTTTATACATTCGAGCCATCGATGAATTCGTGGCCTCGTCAGCGGCTGAGTATATAAGTGAGAAGGGACCGGATCTTAGCTGGGTCTATTTTCAGTATACCGATGATATTGGTCACTTCTTTGGCGACAGTCGCCAGCAGGATGAAGCGCTGCAATTAACCGATGCCTGGGTTGGCGAGATTTGGAAGGTAATACAGCAGCGCCAGAAGTTGCTGGCCGAGGACTGGCTCATCATAGTAACCACTGATCATGGTCGCAGCCGGCAGACGGGCAAGGATCATGGTGGCCATTCCCAGCGAGAGCGCACCACCTGGATATCGACTAATAGCCGTCACTTGAATGGGCGCTTTTCGCAGACCCCTGGTATCGTCGATATTCTTCCGTCCATCGTTAATCACCTGGATCTGCAGTTGCCTGAGTTAATCCGGTCGCAACTTGACGGCCAGGCATTTATTGATCGATTCTAACGGCGCCCAGTTTGCCTCTGGTGGCCTGTTTGTCGATTCAGGTAAGGGTGGTGCCAACAGCGTTTGCCTTTAATCGCATTTGTTTCCTATCTCCAGTATCGTTGGACTCATAATTTGAATACCATTGAAGCTATAACAACCTGTGGGAGTACTGATGGCTAAACCACCAACTTTGAAGTTTGATTCCCTGGCGCTGCATGCTGGCCAGAAACCGGACCCAGCTACCGGCGCAAGAGCGACGCCCATCTACCAGTCTGCTTCTTTCGTTTTCAGGGATACAGACACCGCCGTAGGATTGTTTAACATAGAGCGCGCAGGTCATGTTTATTCACGCCTGTCAAATCCTACCAATGCTGTATTGGAAGAGCGTATTGCCACACTGGATAATGGGGTTGGCGCCATTGCCACTGCCAGTGGTCAGGCGGCCATGCACCTTGCCATTGCAACTATCGTTAGTGCCGGAGAGCACATTGTCGCATCCAGAAGTATTTACGGTGGAACCCATAATCTGCTGGATTACACGATGCGTCGATTCGGTATTGATACCACTTTTGTTGATCCTCGCGATCTGGATGCATTTGCCAGTGCTATTCAGCCCAATACCAGATTGGTATTCAGTGAAGTGGTGGGTAATCCTGGCATGGAGGTGTTGAATATTCCTGAAGTAGCAGAGATTGCCCACGAGGCTGGATTGCCGTTACTGGTTGATGCCACTTTTACGACACCATACTTGTGCCGACCCATTGATTTTGGCGCTGACCTGGTGATGCATTCGGCGACCAAGTTCCTGTCAGGTCATGGCGTTGTCATCGGTGGGCTGCTCGTTGACGGCGGCACTTTTGATTGGCAGGGTTCCGGAAAATTTCCTACTCTGAGCGAACCTTATGCCGGTTTTCATAATCTTAATTTCGCCGAGGAGTTTGGTCCCGCCGCATTTATTACCCGGGCCAGGAAGGAAGGGTTACGTGATTTCGGTGCCTGCATGGCGCCCAATACTGCTTTTCAGATTCTGCAGGGTATCGAAACGCTATCGCTGCGTATGCAGCGGCATATTGAAAACACCGCGGTGGTTGTGGCGTTTCTTGAACAGCAGCAACAGGTGGAAAGTGTCAATCACCCGATGCTGGAAGCGCACCCAGACCATGAACTGGCCAAAGCGATACTGCCAAAAGGCAGCACGGCTGTGTTCAGCTTTAATATAGTCGGGGGCCG
>JAPKEK010000060.1 GCA_028822125.1 Pseudomonadales bacterium
AACGACTTATACATACTGAAACTCGACCAGAAAATAACTTACTAAAACAAAAAAAGGCCGATCATAACCGGCCTTTGACCCATAACTGGTCTACTCATTTTCTTCTACTTCATCTACTTCATTTACTTCATCTAGATCTTCGTCATCGGCAATCTCTCGATCAACCAATTCAACATAGGCCATGGGCGCTGCATCTCCTGCCCTGAATCCTGCTTTTAAGATCCGAGTATAGCCACCGGCCCTATCCTGGTAACGAGGTCCTAGCTGACTGAATAATTTCCCTACGACGGCTTTGCTGCCCGTCCTTGAAAAAGCCAGGCGTCTATTTGCTACCGAGTCCTTCTTGGCCAGTGTAATCAGCGGTTCCGCTACTTTCCGCAATTCCTTAGCCTTAGGCACTGTTGTCTTAATGACCTCGTGCTCCATCAGGGAACAGGCCATATTGCGAAACATGGCTTTCCTGTGTGCAGAGTTCCTATTGAGCTGTCTACCGCTTTTTCGATGGCGCATGGTGTTTCCTAATCAATCACTTCTATCTGATGACCCTTAACCGAGCAATCGGTCATCCCCTCGAAGACTTATCGGCGGCCAGTTTTCTAACCGCATACCCAGGGACAAGCCGCGAGAAGCCAAAACATCCTTGATCTCCGTTAGAGACTTTTTGCCCAGGTTTGGCGTCTTCAGTAATTCCACTTCGGTGCGACGAATTAAATCACCGATGTAATATATATTTTCTGCTTTAAGGCAGTTCGCCGAACGGACCGTTAATTCCAAATCATCAACGGGTCGCAATAAGATGGGATCAATTTCCTCTTCCGGTTGTTTTTCTTCCGGGAAATCGCTGCTCTCTAGATCTACGAATACGGCAACCTGCTGTTGCAGGATGGTCGCTGCCCTGCGAATGGCCTCTTCAGGATCAATGGTACCATCAGTTTCAAGATCCAGAATCAACTTGTCAAGGTCTGTCCGCTGTTCGACCCGCGCACTATCAACCTTATAAGCTACTCTGCTAACCGGGCTATAAGATGCATCCAGCATAAGATTACCGATAATGCGATTAACTTCTTCATCGGCATTTCTCAGGTCCGCTGGTTCGTAGCCCCTTCCTCGGCCAACCCTGGCCCTAATGGTCAGATTTCCAGAGCTATTAAGATTTGCAATAACATGTTCTGGGTTGGCTATTTCTACATCATGATCGAGCATGAAATCATCAGCGGTGACCACACCTGGACCGGTTTTGCTGAGTGTTAATTCGGCTTCGTCCGATTCATTGAGTTTCACAGCAACACCCTTCAGGTTAAGAAGTATTTCAATTACATCCTCTTCCACGCCTTCAAGGGTACTGTATTCATGTAAAACGCCTTCTATTTCGACCTCAGTTATCGCGCAACCCGGCATTGATGAAAGCAGTATACGACGCAGTGCATTCCCCAACGTATGACCGAAACCACGTTCCAGTGGCTCCAGAATGACCTGAGCTCTCGTGTCGTTGATCTGCTCGACTTGAATGTGCTGTGGCGTCAAAAATTCGAGTGACGAATGAGGCATAAGTTTACCTTCCTGTATATGTGTTTAATCTGGGTGACTACTTGGAATAAAGTTCGATAATCAGATTTTCGTTTATTTCTTTTGGCAGATCTTCACGCTCCGGATAAGCCCTGAAAACACCTTCAAGCTTATCTAAATTCACTTCAACCCATTCCACAGCTGAGCGCTGCGCCGCTAGATTCAAGGCGCCTTGAATACGTAATTGATTCTTGGCCTTTTCACGAACTGATACCGTATCTCCTGCCTCAACCTGATAAGAAGCAATATTTACAACATTACCGTTAACTAAAATTGCCTTATGTGAAACTAACTGCCGAGACTCTGCTCGGGTACAGCCAAAGCCCATTCGATAAACAACGTTATCTAAGCGCCGCTCGAGTATACGCAGTAGATTCTCACCGGTTGCACCTTTCTGGCGGTCTGCTTTCTTATAGTAATTACGAAACTGCTTTTCCAGTACACCATAAATTCGGCGTACCTTCTGTTTCTCCCTTAACTGCACCGCATAATCACTAAGCCGGGTACGACGATGCCCATGCATGCCGGGTGCGGTTTCAATTCGACACTTCGACTCAATGGGTCGAACGCCGCTCTTCAGAAAAAGGTCGGTGCCTTCTCTTCTTGCTAACTTCAATTTCGGGCCGAGATATCTGGCCATTCGCAATCTCCTCTTCTACACCCTTCGTCTTTTAGGTGGTCTGCACCCGTTATGTGGAATAGGGGTGACATCCGTTATATTAGTAATCCTGAAACCGACTCCACTCAAAGCTCTAACAGCCGCTTCTCGCCCCGGACCCGGACCTTTGACAAATACCTCCAAATTCTGCAGACCATGTTCCAGCGCTGCATTACCAGCGCGCTCGGCTGCCACCTGGGCAGCAAAAGGCGTACTTTTCCTGGCGCCGCGAAAGCCTGATCCGCCAGCTGTTGCCCATGACAAGGCACCGCCCTGGCGATCCGTTATGGTCACAATGGTATTGTTAAAAGAGGCATGTATATGCGCTAGCCCATCGGCAATCTGTCGCTTTCCTTTTTTCCGAGCCACTGGCGCGGCTGTTTGGCTTTCTGTTTCAGACATATTGTCCATCCAATTGTTTGTGTACTATTTCCAAATTCATATTAACTACCGTTTACTTCCTGACGGGTCGCTTCGGACCTTTTCGGGTTCGGGCGTTGGTCTTGGTGCGTTGCCCGCGAACCGGCAGATTCCGCCGATGGCGAATGCCCCGATTACAACCAAGGTCGAGCAGGCGCTTTATATTTAGCTGAGTTTCACGGCGTAAATCACCTTCGACGCTTAATTTACTAACTTCCACTCGCAACTGATCCAATTCGCCTTCGGTAAGATCCTGCACCCTGGTACTGGGACTAATACTGGTTGATGCACACAGATTCTGTGCTGTAGTGAGACCAATACCATAGATATAGGTAAGCGATATCACTATATGCTTATTGTCAGGAA
Source organism: Pseudomonadales bacterium (assembly GCA_028822125.1). Classification (GTDB taxonomy): domain Bacteria; phylum Pseudomonadota; class Gammaproteobacteria; order Pseudomonadales; family Azotimanducaceae; genus UBA9926. The sequence continues at coordinate 3,011 of JAPKEK010000060.1, forward strand.
TATTAATTCCAGCTAAACGAGCCATACTTTGCTCCTGTCACCCTTAACCACCAGATTAACCCTGGCGTTGTTTATGTTTTGGTTCTGTACAGATCACTCTGACAGTACCCTTGCGTCGAATAATTCGACAATTCCTGCACATTTTTTTAACGGAGGCTCTTACTTTCATTTCTTCTATCTCCTAACGTCGTCCGAAATTTTGTAGATTGGACTTTTTCATCAATGACTCATACTGATGAGACATTAAATGCGTTTGAACCTGTGCCATAAAATCCATAACCACTACAACGACAATCAACAAGGCAGTACCGCCCAACTGAAATGTGATATTGAACTGGATAACCAGAAACTGCGGTAGCAAACAAACAATGGTCATATACAGGGAACCAAATAATGTCAGTCTGGTAATAATGCTATCTATATAACGTGCTGTCTGATCGCCTGGACGATAGCCGGGCACAAATGCACCCGATTTTTTCAAATTATCAGCCACCTCTTTGGGATTGAACATAATCGAGGTATACCAAAAGCAGAAGAATATAATTCCAGCTGAAAACAATATGATATTCAAAGGTTGTCCAGGCGCAATCTGCAGACTGAGTTCCTGTAACCATTCCATTCCCGGCGATTGACCGAACCACTGACCCAGCGACGCCGGAAACAACAACAGGCTACTGGCAAAAATCGCCGGAATAACACCTGCCATATTAACTTTCAAGGGTAAGTGACTGCTTTGCGCCTGATACATTTTCCGGCCCTGCTGCCTTCTCGCATAATTAATGGTGATTCGCCGCTGCCCTCTTTCCACATAGACCACACCGGCAACGATGGCGATAGCCAGCGCAGCAATCGCCAGAAGGGCCACTTCCTGGATCTCTCCCTGCCTTGCCTGTTCCACAGACTGGCCGATGGCGCCCGGAAAGCCCGACACAATACCGGTGAAGATGATAATAGAAATACCGTTACCAATACCCTTCTCTGTCACCTGTTCACCTAGCCACATAATAAACATGGCGCCGGTGACCAACGTGGTGACAGCGACAACATGGAACATAAATGAGCTCGTGTAGGAAAGACCCTGTCCTACCAACCCGCTACTCATGGCCATACCTTGAACCAGGGCTAAAGCAAGTGTCCCATATCGAGTGTATTGAGATATTTTCTTGCGACCCGCTTCGCCTTCTTTTCTTAACTGTTGCAGCGACGGTGTCGTTGCAACCAGGAGCTGGGTGATAATAGATGATGAAATATAAGGCATGATACCCAGAGCAAAAATACTCATGCGCTCGAGCGCACCACCACCGAACATATTCACCAGATCCAGGATGCCACCCTGATTCTGGCTAAACAGCAATTGCAATCGCTCCGGATCAATCCCTGGGAAAGGGATATGACTGCCGATACGATAGACAACGATAGCTAACAATACAAACAGCAATCGACTGCGTAGCTCTGTAAGCCCGCCGCCCGATGCCATCATTTTACCTTGTGCTAATGCACTGCTCATCTATCCGCTTCCTGTTCCAATTTCAGTCAATGGGGCAATCTCTAAGATGCCTCCACTGACCCTCCAGCTGCCTCTATCGCTTCGCGTGCGCCTTTAGTAACACCCAGGCCTTTCACGGTGACTGCCGTGTCGATTTTCCCTGAAAGAATAACCTTGACTCGTTGAATCTTATTGCTGAGCAGGTCTGCCTCTTTCAACAAATCCAGAGTCACAATATCGGCATTGACGCTGGCGATTTCAGATAAGGTAACCTCTCCAGTTATTCTTGATTTTGCAGAACTGAAGCCAAATTTTGGCAACCTCATCTGCAGAGGCTGCTGGCCACCTTCAAAGCCCGGCCTGATTTTGCCACCTGAGCGAGACTTCTGACCTTTGTGGCCTCTACCAGCGGTTTTACCTAAACCACTGCCAATGCCTCGGCCAACCCTTTTTCTCAAATGTTTGCTGCCATCGGCACCAGATATTGAATTTAAACGCATTTTAGAATTCCTCCCTGGATTATCAGGATTCTTCAACCTTGACCATATAAGACACTTTATTAATCATGCCCCGTACCGAAGGCGTATCTTCCAGAACACTGGATTGCCTGATTTTCCGTAATCCAAGCCCTGCCACACAGGCTCTGTGACTTTTTAATCTTCCATGGACACTCTTCATCAAAGTGACTTTGATTGTCTTGCCTGCCATTTCTTACCCCGTCATCTGTTCAACGGAAAGACCGCGCTTTTCAGCAACACTTTCCGGAGATCGCATATTCTGAAGACCCTTGAAAGTGGCTCGCACAACATTTACCGGCGTCGTTGATCCATAGCATTTAGCCAGGACATTGCGCACCCCGGCAACTTCCAGAACAGCCCGCATAGTCTTTCCTGCTATAATTCCAGTACCCTCTGAAGCGGGCTTCATAAATATCTTTGATGCACCATGTCGGGCATTAACTTCATACTGAAGGGTCGAGCCATCGAGTTCTACATCAATCATATTACGACGTGCGGCCTCCATGGCTTTTTGAATTGCTAATGGGACCTCTCTGGCCTTGCCCCGACCATATCCGACGCGACCATTACCATCACCAACCACTGTCAACGCGGTAAATCCAAATATCCGACCACCCTTGACTACCTTGGCTACACGATTCACCTGTACCAGCTTTTCCTGCATACCCTCTTCGTTGTTGTCTTGATCGTTATACGCCATACCTATTCCTCTTTTACTTACCTGGTCCACTCAAACAGTTGTCCATCTACAAACAGATCTATCGATTCTTGAACCAGCTCTAAAACTGCAAACCGCCTTCTCGCGCTGCATCGGCCAGGGCTCTAATCCTACCGTGGTACTTATAACCAGAGCGATCAAAGGCCACTTTTTCAAAACCTGCTGCTTTTGCTCTTTCAGCAATTAATGATCCCACTTTACTGGCACTTTCAGCATTGCCGGTTGTTTGCGACCGTAGATCCTTTTCCAAGGTAGATGCCGTGACGCTGACTGCATTGCCATCGCCTGAAATAATTTGAGCGTATATGTGCTTTGAAGAACGAAAAACACAAAGCCGGGGAATCAAGAGTTCCTTAATCTTTGCTCTACCGCGCCGTGCTCGCTTCTGCCGGGCAACTTTCTTATTTTTCATTTCCCTAATTCTCCTGAGAAACCAAGTTACTTCTTCTTGGCATCTTTACGCTTAACATACTCATCGCTATACCGAACACCTTTACCCTTATAGGGCTCAGGCGGTCTAAAAGCCCTGATTTCTGCGGACACCTGTCCTACCTTCTGTTTATCAATACCCTTCACCAGGATCTGTGTCTGGGTCGGCGTCTCGATAACAACATCATCAGGAATCGAATACACAACCGGATGAGAAAAACCTAACGTCAGGCTTAATGCTTTACCCTGCACCTGGGCCCGATAGCCCACACCCTGTAAAACCAACTGTTTTTCAAATCCTACGCTGACACCTACAACCATATTATTCACAAGGGCCCTGAAAGTACCTGCAAGCGCACCTGCCTGTTTGCTCTGAGCTCGGCTCGAAAATTTAAGCTGGCTGTCTTCCTGCTGCATTTCAACCGATTGATGCAGTGCGAGATTCAGGGAACCTTTACTTCCCTTGACGCTGACATCGTTTCCGTTAACAGAAACTTCGACACCTTTTGGAACCTCAATGGGACTGTTCGCAATCCTGGACATTTGGTTTAACCCTCTATTGAATCCGCTCGCTCAAAATACCGAGCAAAGCACTTCGCCGCCGACACCCGCGTTTTTTGCTGCCCGATCAGTCATTACACCTTTATTGGTTGAAAGAATCGTGACACCGAGGCCATTCCTGACACTTGGGATTTCCTGCTTATTGCTGTACCGGCGCAATCCTGGCCGGCTAATTCTCTTAATTTCTTCAATAACCGGTTTGCCCATGTAATATTTCAGAACCACATTTAGCTCGAGCTTACCGTCTTCATTAGTTACCGTTTCGTATCCTTGTATATAGCCTTCTTCTTTCAGAACTCTGGCTACTTCAACCTTAGTTTTTGACGACGGCATGGCAACCGTTGACAGCTTTGCTGTCTGGCCATTTCTCAATCGAGTCAGCATATCTGCGAGGGGATCCTGCATTGTCATCTTATAATTCTCCTGTCTACCAACTGGACTTAACAAGGCCGGGTATATCACCACGCATGGCAGCCTCACGCAGCTTTGTTCTGGCAAGTCCAAATCGACGATATACCGCGTGCGGTCTTCCCGTTAATGCACAGCGCCTAACCTGTCGGCTAGCGCATGCGTCCCTCGGCTGCTTCTGTAATTTTATCTGGGCTTCCCAACGTTCTTCATCTGAAGAATCCAGATTCTTAATCACAGCTTTGAGTGCCATTCTTTTAGCAGCGTATTTCTTTACCGTCTTCGCGCGCTTTTTCTCGCGATTAATCATGGATGCCTTAGCCATATAGTCCTCAGTTAAATCAGAAAAGCTGTTCTTATGCTTCCCGCAACGGGAAATTAAAGGCGCGCAGTAAAGCACGACCCTGGTCATCTGTTTTTGCGCTGGTGGCAATACTAATATCCAAGCCCCGAATCTTATCTATCTTGTCATAATCAATTTCCGGGAAAACAATCTGCTCGGTCAAGCCCATTGAAAAATTACCCCTGCCATCAAACGCCCGTGGACTGATGCCGCGAAAATCTCTTTGTCGCGGAATAGCAATATTTATCAATCGATCCAAAAACTCGTACATACGGGTTTTACGCAGCGTGACTTTACAACCGATTGGGTAACCTTCACGGATTTTAAAGCCGGCTATAGACTTACGGGCATTAGTAATAATCGGCTTCTGGCCTGCAATTGCCTGCATATCCGCTACCGCCGCTTCCAATTGCTTACGGTCGGTGAGAGCCTCTCCCACACCCATATTCAGAGTAATCTGAGTGACGCTGGGTATTTCCATTACATTACTCAGGCCTAGCTCTTTCTGTAGTTTCGGCTTTATTTCTTGTTCGTATACTTTTTTTAAATCTGTCATTACATTAACCGTCTATCTGTTCGCCGGTTGACTTGAAAATACGCACTTTCTTACCATCCTCAAGTGTCTTAAAACCAACCCGGTCGGCTTTGTTAGTATCTCTGTTAAATATCGCCACGTTGGAAACCTTGATGGGTGCTTCCTTTTCGATAATTCCACCAGGCTGGCCCTGCTGGGGGTTGCCTTTGGTATGGCGTTTTATCATGTTGACGCCCGAGACATATAACCGTTCACCATCAACTACCCGGGTAATATCTCCGGTTTTACCCTTGTCCCTGCCCGTTATCACGATAACAAGGTCATCTTTTTTAAGTTTATTCATCTTCCTACTATCCCTTACAGAACCTCAGGCGCTAACGAAACGATACGCATAAAGCTATCTGTCCTCAGTTCTCTGGTCACTGGCCCAAAGATACGAGTACCGATGGGTTGCTTGCTGGCATTGAGCAGCACAGCGGCATTCCCGTCAAAACGAATGATTGAACCATCTGCTCGTCTAACACCCTTACGGGTTCTTACCACTACGGCATCGAGCACCTGGCCCTTTTTAACCCTCCCTCTAGGGATAGCTTCCTTTACCGTGACCTTAATAATATCGCCTACACCTGCGTAGCGGCGCTTAGAACCACCCAAAACCTTGATGCACATCACACGCCTGGCACCACTGTTATCGGCTATATCCAAATAAGTCTGCACCTGTATCATGCTGTTAACTCCAATTTCACAGTATCTGTCTTTGTTTGATCTGTTCCGGACTAGATCAGGACAGCCTTTCTATCGATTGATCTTAATTCC
>JAPKEK010000720.1 GCA_028822125.1 Pseudomonadales bacterium
GTTCACTGTACCCATGACGATGTCCTTCTGGCTTTTCATGACCATCAGCTGGACCGTGTTACCAACATGACAGGTATGATCGCGCAGCAGCGTTATGCCAGCATCAGGCAGGCCCGTGTGGCGGGATCAGAGCCTATCCCTCGGCTCGAAGAGTTATTTTTGGTTTTCCCCAATACCCGGTTTAATATTGATTTGAAGGCCGACAACAGCCTTTTACCGTTCATAAAACTGGTACGGAAATTAGGATGCCAGGATCGAATCTGTGTTGGTTCATTCAGTGATGCCAGGCTGTCGGCATTCAGGCAGGAATTCCCTCGGGTGTGTACCTCCATGGGTCCCAGGGAAGTGCTTCGAGCTCGCCTGGCAAGTTTCTACCTGCCAGCAGGGTCATTAGCGGCTGGCTGTGCCCAGGTACCGGTTCAGCATAAGAAAATCCCCATAGTCGATCTCAGGTTTGTGCGAACCATGAAGGCCAGAGGCATACAGACGCACGTATGGACCATCAATGCTGTTGATCAGATGAATCAGCTACTGGATGTGGGGGTGGACGGTATCATGACCGACTACCCATCAAGACTGAAGCAGGTTTTGGTCAAGCGGGGGTTATGGACGAAGGGTAGATCATGACAGATGGATATCGGCTCGGGCATTTTCCACACGGCTTTGATTATGAACTCGGAACAGCGGATTTGGCCGGCCTGTCCTGAACCCCGGATAACGGAAAATCAGAGCCTTGGTGGCTGCTTGAAGCAAATTGCAGTTGCACCATGCGGGCATAGCGGGGTTCACGTTCAAGCAGTTCCTGATGCTGGCCGATATCAATTATATTACCGTCCTCCATAAGCACGATTCGATCTGCTTTGACGACGGTGGATAATCGGTGGGCGATAACCATCGTGGTGCGGTCTTGCTGAAGCCGTTCCAGGGCCATTTGAACCAACCGTTCGCTATCAGCATCCAGCGAGCTGGTTGCTTCGTCAAGAAGTAGAATGGGTGGGTCTTTAAGTACCGCCCGGGCGATGGCAATTCTCTGTTTTTGGCCGCCGGACAGGCGCGTGCCTTTTTCACCGAGATGGGTATCGTAGCCATCGGCCAGCTGACTGATAAAGGTGTGAGCATGGGCGGCTTGTGCAGCTTTAATAATCTCATTCTGGGTTGCGTCAGGTCGACCAAAGCGAATATTTTCAGCGGCACTTAATCCAAAGAGGGTTGTTTCCTGAGAAACGATGCCGATCAGACGGCGTACATCCCTGGGATCTGCCCTAGCAATGTCGATATCGTCTATCAGAATCTTTCCGCGGCTCGGATCGTAAAAGCGCAGCAGCAGATGAAACACCGTGCTTTTACCTGCACCAGAGGCACCGACCAACGCGATGTGCTCACCTGGGTTGATGTTCAGGCAGAACTGCTTGATGACAGCTTTGCCAGGCCTGGATGGGTAGCTGAAAGTAACGTCGTCAAAATGGATCTGCCTGCTTTGTGCTGGCGGGATGATTAACGGTTGAGCTGGGGGTCTGATTGCCGGCTGCATCTGGAGTAATTCGACAATTCTTTCCATGGCGCCGGCTGCTCTCTGCAGTTCCCCCCAGAACTCACTCAGGGCAGCGCCAGAGGCACCAACAAGAATTGCATAGATGACGAACTGTCCAAGCTCGCCTCCTGATAGGCTGCCATTGACGACCTCCGTGGCGCCCATCCACACGACAAATATGAAGGCTCCGAATAATGCGGTGGTTGCTACCATGGTCATTAACGCGCGCACGGGGCTGTCGCTCCTCCTGGCACTGGCACTGG
>JAPKEK010000721.1 GCA_028822125.1 Pseudomonadales bacterium
CATAACTCAATCCATCAACCTCTCGCAACATTAACGCAGTACGCAGTTCCTCCGGTAAATCTTCCAGAGCTTTCTGCAGAACTTTCTTTAAGTCCTCCCCGGACAACAAGTCCTCGGGATTACCCTCATCGCTTATGACAACAGGATGATCAGAAAATTCCCCGTCATCTATATCAATATCAGTATCCGGTGGCCTTCTAGACTTGGCAACCAGGAAATTCTTGGCTGTATTGATCGCGATCCGATACAGCCAGGTATAAAATTGTGCATCACCCCGGAAATTGGCCATTGCCCGGTAGGCCTTGACAAAAACTTCCTGGGTAACATCCAGCACTTCATCCTGATCACGAACGTATCGCCCAATCAGATTTGCTATTCTATGCTGGTACTTCAATACAAGCACGTCAAATGCCCGTTTATCGCCTCGTTTTACACGCTCTACCAGCCTCTTGTCTGAGTCTATTTCAGAATTCAAGCTTTACCAATCAAATTCAATTGCCATCAGGTGTCAATCTGACACCCCATCTCCCGGAAAGTTCAGGGCCTCTTTGTTGACCGATCCTGATCAACACCTAAATCATATCAGAATTAGACTATGAGGAATCCATAACCCGGTTTATCATTAATTTTTTACAAGGATCACCATGCCCACAAAAATCTCTGGTACCCGCCACAAAGTGGACGTGCTCATCATTGGCAGCGGCGCAGCCGGCATGACTCTGGCACTGAACTTACCAGGTATAAGCAATATAGCCTTGCTGTGTAAAGAGAACTCCAACGACGGTTCTACTTACTACGCCCAGGGCGGCATGGCTGCAGTCCTGGGCGAATACGACTCAATAGAATCGCATATTGAAGACACGCTGATTGCCGGCGCGGGTCTATGCCATCGGGACGTTGTTCAATTTGTTGTAGAACAAAGCCCTAAACTCATCGACTGGCTGATAACGATGGGCACCAACTTTGACAGAAGGGTCAGCAGCAGCGGGAAATCCGAGTTTCACCTTACTCAAGAAGGCGGTCACAGTCACAGAAGAGTCATTCATACTGCAGATGCAACCGGTCGGGAGATATCCAACCGACTAGGCTCAGCCCTGTCCAAACGTTCTAATTGCACGATCTACACCAACCATATTGCCATTGACGTTATAACCAGCGATACCCTTGGAGGTTCACCGAAACACTGTATTGGCGCTTATGCGCTCAATATGGAGACCAGGAAGGTAGACCTTTTTCAGGCTGATTATGTTGTCCTGGCGACAGGTGGAGCAAGCAAGGTTTATCTATATACCAGTAACCCTGATACAGCTTCCGGAGATGGCATTGCCATGGCCTGGCGAGCCGGTTGCAGAGTAGCCAATCTGGAATTCAATCAATTCCACCCAACCTGCCTCTATCATCCGACAGCGCGTTCTTTTCTCATCAGTGAGGCGCTACGTGGCGAAGGTGCCAGACTCTGCCTGCCCGACGGGACACCCTTTATGCATAACTTCCATGACGAAGCAGAACTGGCACCGCGAGATATAGTAGCCAGAGCGATCGACCATGAAATGAAAAGAGTGGGCTGCGATTTTGTGTTGCTCGACATTAGCCATAAATCCGCAGCCTTCACAAGGAAACACTTTCCCAACATTTATAGTAAATGTCTCGAATTCGACCTAGATATTACCCGAGAACCTATACCGATAGTGCCAGCGGCTCACTACACCTGCGGTGGGGTCATGACTGATCTCAATGGCCGGACCGACATAAAGGGCCTTTATGCCATCGGCGAAACCAGCTTTACGGGGTT
>JAPKEK010000061.1 GCA_028822125.1 Pseudomonadales bacterium
TAGTCCTACCCGAAACCGAGGAACCACAAACAGAATTCAGCGAAAGTGCTGATGGTGGAGGAGAAAAGTACGTCAATATATTCGATGCTGCCGCTTCAGGGGCCCTTACCGGCCTACAAATGGCTCTGGCAGTAGGCGCCATGCTGCTGGCATTTATCTCGCTGATTGCACTACTGAACGGATTATTGGGCTGGGCAGGTGAAAGTGTCGGTATCAATGGGCTGACCATAGAATTACTGCTGGGTTACTTATTCCAACCCGTTGCCTTTTTACTGGGCATACCCTGGTCAGAATCAAATATTGCCGGCGGTTTAATCGGCCAAAAACTGGTCTTAAACGAATTTGTAGCCTATATATCATTTCTTTCTGTGGCCCCTGATCTAGGAGAAAGGTCCCAGGCAATCGTCATTTTCGCACTCTGTGGCTTTGCAAACTTCTCCTCCATTGCAATTCTACTGGGCGGCATCGGTGCCCTGGCCCCAAGTCGACGAAGGGACATATCTCTGCTCGGCGTCCGTGCGCTCGTCACTGCAACCCTGGTAAATCTTATGAGCGCAGCACTCGCCGGCTTTTTCCTCACACTTGCTTAAATCAGGACCTAGCTATGACCCGCCAGAATCCCATACCTCATTTACCGTCGATAAGTTTCAAGTCTAATAACTGTAAAAAATCTTTTGTCGAATCACTTCACCATTATGGCTTTGCTGCCCTTGACGACCACCCATTAGACATGACCCTGGTCAGAAAAATTTACCGGACCTGGAATGATTTTTTTGAAAGTGATATCAAATACCAATTTGAAGTTGATCCTGACAATCATGACGGCTATTTTTCTACCCAAAATGCCGAATCAGCCAAAGGTTTCACCGACAAGGACTTTAAGGAATACTACCATTACTACCCTTGGGGCAGGTGTCCCGGGAAATTACGAGATGACCTCCAGGAGTACTACACGCAGGCGCAAGCATTTTCCATCACCTTACTAAAATGGATCGATCAATTCTCACCGACGGACATAAAACAATACTTCAGCCAATCACTTCCATCTATGATCAACGACAGTTCATCCAGTCTGCTGCGGATTCTCCGCTATCCACCGATAGGAAAGGACCTCCAGGTAAAGAGAGCAGCGCCCCATGAGGATATCAATTTACTGACCATTTTACCCGCTGCAGACGGTCCAGGCCTGCAGATATTAGACAAGCAAGGCAACTGGCTGAGTGCCCAAAGTCAGGAAAATCAGGTTCTCGTGAATACCGGAGATATGCTTCAGGAAGTATCAAAAGGATATTACCCTTCAACCACGCACAGGGTAGCCACGCCCGCTGGCCCGGAGAAATCAAAAGCACGAATGTCACTACCCTTATTTCTGCACCCGAGAGCGAATGTCATACTCTCCGAGCGTTATACCGCTAAGGCCTATCTTGAAGAACGCTTAGCCGAACTAGGCCCTTTGCAGGAAGTAACCCAGACACCCTCCTGATAGAGTATCATGACGAGCGGTTCGGTTAATTTTAGTGACTCAAGGCGAGGGCCTGCCTAAGGTGCAAATCTACAGTGACCGCAGTAACAAGGAAGCACCGTCAAATTGAAACTAGCACAACTCAGAACAAGGTATTCAAGCCGAATTGCATTGCTGATATTAATGTCCATAGCCATGCCGGTTGCCTTTAATACGTGGCAGGCACTGCTCAATAACTTCGCCGTGGAAAGGGCCGCTTTTACCGGCGTTGAAATAGGTATCCTGCAAAGTATCCGCGAAATACCTGGCTTTCTATCCTTCACAACCATTTTCGTATTGCTCATTGTAAAAGAACAGACTTTTGCGGTTATAGCTTTGGCGACCCTGGGAGCAGGCGTTGCCATGACCGGTGCCTATCCAAGCGAATACGGCCTGTATTTCACAACTATTCTGATGAGTACTGGCTTTCATTATTTTGAAGTGGTGAAACAATCTCTCAGTTTACAATGGCTATCAAAACAGGAAGCACCCCAGATATTGGGTAAACTCATTGCAGTCAGTTCAGTCACTTCCCTGCTGATCTATTCTGTGCTCTGGCTTTGCCTGGAGTGGCTGCATTTAGACTACGACTGGAATTTTCTTTTAGGCGGAGGTGTCTGCATGTTGATCGCGCTTGCGATGTGGCTGTGCTTTCCTCACTACCAAGCCAAAACCATGCAGCACAAAAAAATCATTCTGCGAAAACGTTATTGGCTCTACTACTTGCTGACATTCCTATCGGGCGCCAGGCGTCAGATATTTATGGTGTTTGCGGCATTTCTTATGGTTGAAAAATTCGGTTACCAGGCATCAGACGTAACCCTGCTTTTTCTGATTAACTATGCCTTCAACTGGTTATTTGCAGAACGGATTGGCAAGTTCATTCACAGATTTGGTGAACGCAATGCGCTTTCAGCAGAATATATTGGCCTGATCTTTGTTTTTGTTGGCTACGGATTAGTCGATAATGCAACCGTTGGTGCCCTCCTCTATATCCTCGATCACATGTTCTTTGCGATGGCCATTGCAATAAGCACTTATTTCCAGAAGATTGCCGCCCCTGAAGACATATCCGCCAGTGCGGGTGTTTCATTCACCATCAGCCACATAGCCGCTGTGGTCATTCCGGCGTTGTTAGGCCTGGTGTGGATACAGCAACCGTCCCTGGTGTTTTACATTGGTGCTTTGTTCGCCATATTTTCACTGGTTGCGGCTCAATACATCCCCAGGAGTCCCTCACCAGGCAATGAAACTGCTATCACGAGCAGAATAAAGCAATTTCAGGAAGGTGGAAGCATTACCTGATAGATCATCTCAAGGCCATTGAGTTACCAAGCGACCTTAAATATACCATGGGCAAGCAGCATATGAATTTCACCATGACTGCATAACCCGTTAACCGCCTCGACTCATTTCACACTCAACAATCTGTTCAGCAGGCATGGGCCGAGCTATCAAATACCCTTGTATTAAATCCACTTTTAATTCTCTGCACAGCAGAAGGTCTTCCTCAGTTTCAGCCCCTTCCGCAACCGCAACCGTAACCATACCCATTCGGTGAACCAGTTCGATGCTCGATTCAAATATGGCTTTTGCAGCAGGCTGGGAGGAAGCTCCGAATACAAACGCTCGATCTATCTTTAACTCGGTGAAAGGAAACTTGCGCAACTGTTCCATGGAAGAAAATCCAGTTCCAAAATCATCAATGGATAAACCAATTCCGCTAAGCCGAATACGAGTCAACTGCTTAAGTATCAACGAAGAATCCTGGGCCAGTTTACTCTCAGTTACCTCAAGTATTATCTGCTCAGGCGAAACGTTGAAGCTGGCAAGCGTTTTTTCGACGAAAGAGAAGATATCAGTGCTTGCCAGGTCATCGATGGAAAAGTTACACGAAACCTTCCAGTTATTACCCGCCCCAGACCATTCGGCTACCTGCTCCACCGCAGTGACAAAAATCGCCTTAGTCAGCACATGAATAAGACCAGAGGCCTCTGCTACGGGAACAACGGATCCTGGACCTAACAAGGTGCCATCCTCCTGCCGCCAGCGAAGCAATGCTTCCAGACCGATCATCTTCAACGTTACAGCATCTACCTTGGGCTGGTAGTACAATTCAATACAGCCTAAGTCTATACCAGCACTGATTTCTTGTTCAGTTAGAATGATTAGCTCGTCTGCCGCACTGTCCTGAGGTAATTCTGATAAAAAGGCATTGAGTAAACGCTCTAACTTATCCCGGGAAATAGGTTTTGGCATAGCGCCAAGAATGTGCAGACCAAAGTTTCCCGCTAAATCGCTGGCTGTTTCTAATAAACGAGGATCTTCACCACTAAACACGATGACCGCAGGAGGCGCGTCATATCCAGTGAGCAAGCGCAAGTTTGATCCCATCCATATCTGGTATATTAAGATCGAGCAAGATAACATCCCAGCGAGAACGAAGCTCCTCTTTTGCCGCAAGGCCACTGGTTGCTTCACCCACCTGGACAACCCCCAGCAATCCCAGAACCCGCTTTACAATGGATATTTGGAAAGGATCATCATCTACAACTATGACCTTAAGGGAGGCAAATTTACTATCCGTCATTACAATTTAACCCCTCAAAAACAGAACATCCAAGCAGCATATCACGAAGATATTATGTAACAGTAGCTGACCCTCATGGATCCACCCAATCGGCTACAAACCCATTATCTTGAATAAATTTAACTGCTCAGGATGTTAATTGATACCGAATATACAGATGCTTCAAGCCATGAACGAAACTTGCCTGAAGCCGCTCTGGGGCATCTAGCAGATCAATGGATTTTATACGGGGAATGAATTGCCTGAAAAAGATACGCATTTCCAATCTTGCCAACAATAATCCCAGGCACTGGTGAGGGCCGGTACCAAACGACAAATGACGATTGGGTTTTCTTTCGATATTGAACTCGTGGGGATTATCAAACACCTCCTCATCAAAGTTAGCGGCGGCATACATCAAACCCAAAGTATCCCCTTTCTTTATATTTTGTCCTCTCAACTGGCAATCCCGGGTTGCCGTCCTTGCAAACTGCGCGACCGGTGTTGACCAGCGGATCATCTCCTCAATGGCTAGCTTCACCGCATCATCATCATCCACAATTTCCTTGAATCGAGCCAACTGGCGTGGATGAGTCAATAACCCATGCAGGCCGCCGGTAATAGCATTACGTGTCGTATCATGCCCTGCAGACGCAATAATGGTGTAGTAAGAAATGAGCTCCCTGTAGGGCAAGAACTCATTATCAATCCGACCATTAGCAATATAAGAGGCCAGATCCTCGGTCGGCACCTTTCGCCTCGCATCCGTTAACTCTGAAAAATATTCATAGATATCTTTAACCGTGTCGAAAATCGATAACGGATCATCGGCCATCCGTTTCATTTCAGGATCGTCCCCGGCAAACAGCTCATTGGTTAACTTGAGTATCCTCCATTCATCCTCTGGCGGCACACCCAGTAGTTCACAGATCAATTTAAGGGGAGGATAAACAGCAACATCGCTCACAAAATCAATGGTTCTCTGTTGACCAGAGTCCATCATCTGATCAAGGATACTTTTAGTAATGATCGTGAGTCTCTGCTCCAGCACTTTGATATTGGAAGGTTTGAACCAGGGCTGAACCAGAGCCCGGTAACGGGGATGGTCCGGAGGGTCCATCTGCACCAGCGAGCGTATCAAACCGCCATCGCCTGCCGATGCAAGAACTTCAAGCAGACGCGGGGAATCCTGCAACCGCTTGAAAATCTCGGCAATGACTTCCTGCTTGAGGTTCGGAGACGATGCTTCCTTCATCAGCAGGGGTCTGGGCGAGCTGGCAAACAATTCAGGTTGCTTTTCGATTTCGATGATATCTGCATGCTTGCTCACGACCCAGAAAGGCGCGTAACCATCGGGTGATACTTTACGCAGGGGGTCATTTTTTCTAAGCCACGCAAAAGTCTGATGGGGGTGACCTTGCCTGGCATATAATTCCGGAGCAATGACATGATTATCATTAAAACGGTAATCTGAAGATGCAATCTCATCAGTTCTGGGCATTTTTCAGATCCTTGTTAAAAGCAGATCAAGATTCAATTCTTAACAATCGCTGCGTTACCGTCCCTGCTAACATAGCGCCACTGACATTCAAGGCTGTTCTGGCCATATCTATCAGAGGCTCGATGGATATCAGCAGGGCAACCAGAGCTATGGGTAAACCCATGGCAGGCAAAACCACTAGCGCTGCAAAGGTCGCGCCACCACCCACCCCAGCAATACCAAAAGAACTAATTGCCACCATCATCACCAAGGGGAAAAAAAACGCTACCGAAAGTGGATCAATCCCCAAAGTTGGCGCAATCATGGCGGCCAGCATTGCCGGGTAAATTCCAGCACAACCGTTCTGCCCTATGGTCGCGCCCAGGCTCGCTGACATATTAGCCACCGCCGGGTGGTTGTCCAGATCATTTACCTGAATAGAAACATTTATCGGGATGGTAGCCGCCGATGACCGGGAAGAAAATGCGAAAATTAGTGCCGGCCACGCCCTTTTAAAGTAAAACAGCGGATTCACTCGGAAAAACATCAAAATCGCAGCGTGAACCAAAAACATTAAACCAATGGCCAGGTAAGAAATTAAAACGAACTGGATAAGGCTCAAAATATCACTGGCACTGGACTGGGCACCCACATTGGTCATTAGTGCCAACACCCCGTACGGCGTCAACCCAATTATCATATTCACTAGCTTGAGCACAACCACCTGAGCCACGTCCATGGCGCGCTGAAACTGCAGTCCCATTTCGGGCTTTTCCTGTTTCACCAGAAGACCGGCAATGCCGAGTAAAATCCCAAAGATCACCACAGCAATAATAGACGTGGGCCTGCTGCCTGCCAAATCGGAGAATATATTGGTGGGCAGGAAGCTCACCAGTATCTGCGGTAGCGCCAAGTCAGCCACCACTGTCTGCCGGGTGGCTAGAACTGAGGCTCGGGCCAACTCCCTTTCCCCCTGCACCAGTCCATCAGCAGTGAGATTAAAACCGGCTGACAGCAACACCCCGATCACCGCTGCCACCATGGTTGTGGCTAACAGTAAACCAATGACCAGACCGCTGATTTTTCCAAGGGTGGCTGTATCTTCTATTTTCACAACGGCTGCAACCATCATGACCAGTACCAGGGGCATAATGATCATTTTTAGCAAACTGATATAAGACGAGCCTAATAAATTGGTCCAGGATAAGGTGGCATTGACGCTGTCTACGGTATTGCCAATACCTGACTGTAGCGCCAGGCCGTATGCCGCCCCGATGACCAGCGCGGTAATCGCCCTGTTGGCCAGACTCCAGCCTCTTCTGGACAACACAACCAAAATTACTAACAAGGCAATAAAGACGATTAAATTGAGCACCATACTATTCTTCCTGACAAAGCAGACTAACAGGCAGTATACGCCAAACAAGACGTTCTAACTGCTGGGAAACCCGTAAAAAAAATTACTCCACTATCTACCCGCAGGCTATTGTGGATACCGGGGCCCGCTAGATGTCGCTTTGCCTCACTTTCTCCAGAATCTGATTAAAAACGGTACTTGGCCGCATCGCCAGCTCGGCGAGATCTGGATCTGGGTAGTAATAGCCGCCTATATCCTGGGCAGGGCCCTGAGCAGCAAGAAGTTCAGCTACAATTTCCTCCTCATTTTCAACAAGCATGGCTGCGACTTCAATAAAAACTTCTCTGAGCCTGGCATCAGCGTCCTGAGCTGCCGCCGCTTTTGCCCAATACAGGGCAAGATAAAAGTGACTACCCCGGTTATCAAGTTCATTCACAATCCTTGAGGGCGATTTATTTTCTTCAAGAAATTCAGCAATGGCCGCGTTCAGGGTATCTGCAAGAATCTTGGCTCTGTGGTTATCAAAAGTATCCGCAAGGTGCTCAAGTGAGGCACCTAATGCCAGAAATTCTCCCAGCGAATCCCAGCGTAGATGACCCTCTTTCTCAAATTGCTGAACATGTTTTGGCGCTGACCCACCAGCACCTGTTTCAAACAAGCCACCGCCATTGATCAGGGGTACAATCGATAACATTTTAGCGCTGGTACCCAGTTCCATGATCGGGAACAAATCTGTCAAATAATCTCGCAGCACGTTACCGGTCACCGAGATTGTATTTTCACCTGCTCTAATACGTTTCAAAGAATGTCGAGTCGCCTGCGCCGGTGGCATAATCTGATAGTCAATTCCATCAAGATCGTACCCGGCCAGGTAATGTTCTATTTTAGCAATCAATGACGCATCATGGCCTCTGCCGGCATCCAGCCAGAATACTAATGGCCAACCACTGAGTCGGGCACGATTCACAGCCAGCTTCACCCACTCCTGTATAGCCTGGTCTTTTACTCTGCACAAACGCCAGATATCTCCTGATTCTACGTTGTGCTCGATTAATACAGCGCCTGAACTATCTACAACCGCGACTTTTCCCTCGCCGGATATCTCAAATGTAGTCCCATGAGAGCCATATTCTTCAGCTTTCTGCGCCATGAGCCCCACATTCGGCACAGAACCCATCGTACTGGGATCAAAGGCACCGTGCTGCCGACAGTCTTCAATGGTTTCGCCGTAGATACTGGCATAGCAGCGATCGGGAATAACGGCTTTCATGTCTTGTAAATTTCCCTGTGGATTCCACATCTTGCCCGAATCTCTGATCGCCGCTGGCATAGACGCATCGACTATAATATCGCTGGGCACATGTAAATTAGTGATGCCTTTATCTGAATTAACCATTGCCAGACTGGGGCCCTGCTGCAGGCATGCGTCTAGGTCCTGCTTAATCTCCAGACGTAGTTGAACAGGCAATGATGAAATCTTGTCATAGGCATCACCGATACCATTATTAAAATCTACTTTTAAGCCCTCAAGTGCCTCCCTGTGCTTCTCGATTGCATCTGAATAATAGGCCTTCACGGCATGTCCAAACATGATCGGGTCCGAGACCTTCATCATGGTCGCTTTGAGATGAAGTGACCAGAGAACGCCTTGTTTCTTTGCATCTTCGAGCTGTTCATCCAGGAACTTGCGCAATGCGATCACATTCATGAACGAAGCATCGACCACTTCTCCTGTTTCTACCTTAACACCGGCAAGTAAGGTATGACTGACGCCTTTACCATCGGTATGCACGATGCTGAGCTGGTCATCAGCGTCCAAGG
>JAPKEK010000722.1 GCA_028822125.1 Pseudomonadales bacterium
CGAGCAAATTAAACGACCCGACAATCGTAAGTTTATCCATATCGATATGGATTGTTTTTATGCGGCCGTGGAAATGCGCGATAACCCTGGCCTGACCGATGTTCCCCTGGCAATCGGCGGTTCTCCAAAAAAACGTGGCGTGGTAGCGACCTGTAATTATCCAGCCAGAAAATACGGTATTCATTCTGCCATGGCAATGGCCCATGCTGCCAGGTTATGCCCGCAACTCACCATCATGCCGCCACAAATGGCCTACTACCAATCGATCTCAAGGCAGATAAGAGCCATTTTGAACCGCTATACCGCACTGATCGAGCCGGTCAGCCTGGATGAAGCCTACCTGGATGTTTCCGACTCTACTTTATGCCAGGGCAGCGCAACACTGATTGCTGAGGATATCCGCAGGGCGCTTAAGCGTGAGATCAACCTGCCGGCCTCAGCCGGCGTTGCACCAAACAAGTTTCTTGCGAAGATCTGCAGCGATGAAAACAAGCCGAACGGCCAGTTCGTGCTGACCCCGGCAACGGTTCAGGCCTTCGTTCTGGCGCTACCGCTGGGTAAGATCCCTGGCGTTGGCAAGGTTACCGTGGCTAAGCTGGAAAAACTTGGCTTAAAAACCTGCCAGGATGTCCGTGCCTACGGTGAAGCCAGATTAGCCAGTCACCTGGGCGGGTTTGCACAGCACCTTTATCAGCGTGCCTGTGGGATTGATAACCGGGAACTTACCACCCATTGGATCAGAAAATCAGTCAGCGTTGAAAGAACCTTTGCCGATGATTTCAGATCCCTCCAGGAAACCGGTTCCGCTATTGACAGCCTGTTTGAAGAGCTTGATCGTCGACTCAGGAAATACCGTCATCGCACTATCAAGAATCAGGTGGTCAAGCTGAAATTTGAAGATTTCCAGCAGACCACTATGGAAAGAGCGGGTAACACACTGGACAGAGACGCCCTGCAGGGGCTGCTTGAATCTGCCTGGGATCGTGGTGAGGGTAAAGCCGTCAGGCTCATTGGATTTGGTGTGAATTTTGAGGATCCGGTAGAGCAAGACGAACTCCAGATGACCTTGTTTGATGCGCCCTAACGACAAGGTTGCAAGGCATACTGGCACCCGCTGCCGGGCCAGCCGTAGGCGTTAAGCGAATGCAGGCCCTGTCGCGTGGGACTAGGGTCGCTATTTTGAGGCTCTTTTGATGTCGCAAGCTGATAATAGTGATGCCTTGGCTATTTAAGTCTGCTTTAAGCTGCGTTAACATCGCCCGCTTTATTACCTGCAGCCGGCCATGCGAAAAACTAAGATTATCTGCACTATCGGGCCAAGGACCGAATCCTTTGACCAACTCAGCAAGTTAGCTGCAGCGGGCATGGATATCGTGCGCTTGAACATGTCCCATGCCAGTCATGAATCTGCTGCCAAAGTAATTCGAAGTGTAAAGACGCTGAACAGAAAACTGACCTCGCCGATTGCGGTGCTGCTTGATACGCAGGGCCCCGAGATCCGCACGGGTAATATCACTGAAGAACTGGAATTAAAAACCGGTTCTGAAATGACCATCAGTGTCAGGGATGACAGTGATGTTGAAGCAAGCTCTATCCGCATCGATTACTCAGACCTGGTCAGTGCACTTAAAGTCGGCGACAGGATTACCGTTGACAATGGCATCATCAATATGGACGTGCTGGCTAAGAACGACAATGGTACGCTTAACTGCCGCATCGTCGACGGTGGCATCCTTAAGAGTAAGCGGCATGTCAACCTGCCAGGCATCAG
>JAPKEK010000062.1 GCA_028822125.1 Pseudomonadales bacterium
GCGGCATTCTGCCCGAGTTCCAATCTCTTTCTGGGTAGTGGCTTATTTCCGCTGCTGGCCATCAGGGACAAAGGGATTCCCATCGCCATCGGCACGGATGTCGGCGCTGGTACCAGTTTATCAATGATTAGCACGCTGGGAGATGCGTATCGGGTATGCCAGCTACAGAGTTTTTCATTGGACCCGCTTGAGGCTTTTTATATGGTGACTATGGGCAATGCCCGGGTATTACACCTGGATGACAGGATCGGTAATTTCTGTGCTGGTAAAGAAGCGGATTTCGTGTTGCTGAATCCGTCGCGTAATCCCCAGGTAGCAAGTCGGGTAAATACGTGTCAACAGATCAGAGATGAGCTTTTCTGCTACATGATTCTGGGAGATGAACGTCTGATCGAGCAGACCAGCGTATCGGGTCATATTCAATTCCAGCAAGAGCCAATTTAGTGGAAGCCTATGCATTTGAATGGCTTGAGTTGGTGTTTCGATGGTTACATCTGTTAGCTGGTATCGCCTGGATTGGTGCTTCATTCCATTTTGTATTCGTCGACAATGCGCTGGAGCCGCCTCAACCAGATGAAGGAAAGGCAGAGATAAAAGGTCATTTCTGGGCTATCCATGGTGGCGGAGTCTACCGGTTTTCAAAATATCGCTTAGCACCAGAAAGATGGCCAGATAATCTGCATTGGTCTAAGTGGGAGGCCTACACTACCTGGCTTACGGGTAGCGCGTTAATGGTACTGATCTACTATTACCAGAGTCAGGTGTACCTCATAGGTAGTGATAAATGGTTGCAGGATCCTGATTCTGCAGTCGCCACCAGCCTGGCTTTCGTGATCGTTGGGGTGGGCACTTATGAGGGTCTAATCAGGAGTCCGTTGCGTCGTTATCCCCTGCTATTTGCGCTTATCATGGGAATGTTAGTACTGCTCCTGAGCTGGCTGGCAGTACAGATATTCGCAGACCGCGCGGCATTTATTCATGTTGGGGCCGTGCTTGGCAGCATCATGGCAGGCAATGTTTTTTTTGGCATCATTCCAGCGCAGCGGCAGTTTGTTTCGGCTGTTCTGGCGGGCACCAAGCCGGATCAGTCAATAGCGGATGCGGCCAAGCAGCGGTCGTTCTTTAATAATTATTTCACGCTGCCTGTTTTATTCTGCATGATCAGCAATCACTACCCATTTATCTATGGTCATTCTCTCAGTTGGTTGGCACTGTTTTTAATAATGATAGCTGGCGCCATCGGCCGACACTATTTTAACCGACGTCATCAGGGTGAAAATCGTTATGAGTACCTGATTGTTGCAGCCCTGTTAATGTTTGCAGTGGCATTCGTGCTGATGGGCAGAGACGTTAATACAGGCACCACAGAATCCTTGCAGAGCGCTACCATTACATTGTCTGCTGATCGTCCTGAGGATGATTATATTCGGCATCTATTACAGATTCACTGTGCAGGTTGTCATGCCCAGGTGCCCTCAACTGCGGGTTTTGTTTCGGCGCCGGGAGGGCTGATTTTTGAAACCCTGGGGCAATTAGGCGAGCAGCGCCGGACGGCTTTTATAGCGATCACGACAGGTTACATGCCGATGGGGAATCTGACCCGGTTGAGTCTAGCTGACAGGCAGTTGTTGCTGGATTGGCTGAAATTGCAGGAGCCAGGGTTATGATTACTAAAGTTGATCTTCAAGCCTTAACTCGACCAGGCCAGGAGAAGCTGCAGGCTGCTGCCGGAGATGTTCATGAATCCCTCAGCCATGAAGGGTTTATGCTGTTAAGAAATGCCGGTATCAATCAGTCTCTATTGGCTGATGCGTTTCAGCAGAGTAAGCTCCTCTTTTCCTTAAGCACTGAAGAAAAAGAGCACTTTCTTTATGGTAGTGCAGCAGAAAATTTTGGTTATCAAGCCCTGGAGAAGGAATCATTAAATCCGGTGGCAGATCGGGCAGATTATAAAGAGGCTTTCACCATGAGAAATCTGCGCGCCTATGGTGATCAAGATGGCAAATGGCCCAGTACGGAATTCAGGCAGGTAATGATCGATTTTTACAATAATTGTTTTCAGACCGTAGCATCGTTGCAGAAATTATTAGCGATCACTGCAGGTGTGGAACCTGATTTTTTCCGAGACTGTCACTCCGGTGAAAATGTAACCTTGCGCTTGCTTCACTATCCTGTGAGCCCGACAGTTTCAGAAAAGCGGGAGCAATGGGGCGCCGGAGAGCATACAGATTATGGCATGTTAACGTTGCTGTTTCAGGATGAGATCGGTGGACTTGAGGTCCTGAATCAGGCTGGCGGCTGGCTAAATCTATCAACCGACTCTGACGAAGTGGTAGTGAATACTGGAGATCTGATGCAGCACTGGTCTAATGGCCAGTATCCGTCGACGCTTCATCGAGTGAGATCGCCGATCACTCGAGACCGTTATTCGATCGCTTTTTTCTCTGATCCAGACAGTGCAACTGAAATTGAAGTGTTGCCGGCTTTTCTGGTAGAAGGGTCTGAGCCGAATTATCAGCCGATCACAGCGGGAGCACACATCCAGCGTAAATTGGAAGCGACGCATCGCTGATACAGTATGAAAATGGCCTATTGTCGAGAAATAACAGCAGAAAATGCCGTTGCCGCTGGAATTCACATAGCCGGTAGATTAATCACTGATGGTTTTGCCTACAGGCTCTGCTAACAGTATATCGGCTATTTCCGGTTTACCGATGCGTATTTCCTCTTCGGTTAAACCGTCCAGTTCATGAGGGAATACCAGCCACTGATCTGTCTTGTGAATAAAGTAATCAGGCTCCAGATGGGTCACATTCTTGGTTGGTTTGAACCAAGGGCAGGCAGTCCGGATGGTTTTGGGCAGGTTTTTTCTCGATTTAGCCTCTAACTCCTTCAAAATTGCAGCGATGCTGCGTCCTGAATCAAAAACGTCATCGACGATTAACAGTGCATCATCGCTATTTACATTTTCGATGATGTATTGGAGGCCGTGTACTCTGACGTGCTTGTCTTGTTCACCGATACCATAGTAGCTGGAGGTGCGTATTGCGATGTGGTCGGTTTTGATACCTTTGAAATCCAGATATTCCTGCACAGCAATACCCACCGGTGCGCCGCCTCTCCACACACCAACGATAAAATTGGGGCGGAAGTTGCTCGCCAGAATCTTTTCAGCTAACAGAAATGAGTCTCTCAGCAGTGCTTGGGCAGTAATGAAGTGCTTTTCCATGGCGTGCACCATAGCATTGCAAGGCAGGCATGTCATGACTGGGTACAGCGGTAAAATACTGTTATCGTACCCAGTGCCACAGAAATAATTGTTTGAGGCGTGTTGAAACAAAACGAGAGAGAGGGTTAATGGGCGCTGTCAGGAAATATTTTTCGATATCGGAGAGGCACTCAAGCCCTCGTTCCGAAGCCCTCGCCGGGGTGACGACATTTCTGGCAATGGCTTATATAACAGTGGTTAATCCGGCAATTCTGTCTGATGCAGGTATGGATTTTGGTGCCGTGTTTGTTGCCACTTGCCTGGCTGCTGCAGTTGGCTCGATGCTTATGGGTCTGCTTGGTCGCTACCCTATTGCCCTGGCGCCCGGCATGGGGCAGAACGCTTTTTTTTCCTATGTCATCGTTTTGGGAATGGGTTACCCCTGGCAGACAGCGTTGGGGGCGGTGTTCATATCAGGATTGATATTTGTAGCTATAAGCATTTTCCCCGTTCGTGAATGGCTGATTAATGCCATTCCAAAAAACCTCAAGTTTGGAATTTCTGCTGGGATTGGTCTTTTCCTGGGATTCATTGCGTTAAAGAATGCGGGTCTAGTTGTAGATAACCCGGCAACACTGGTGAGTCTAGGGGAATTAACTCAGGCCGGGCCCCTTATTGCGCTGGCAGGGTTCGTGTTAATTGCAACACTGAATTCAAAAAAGGTGACAGGTGCTATTGTCATCGGTATTGCCTTTGCTGCTGTTCTCGGCTGGCTCACCGGCACAGCCGAATTTCATGGCGTGATTTCTGCGCCGCCTTCTCTTGAGCCCGTGCTTTTTGAATTGGATATTATGGCCGCTCTGCAGGTTTCGATGATACCTATCATTCTGTCTTTACTGCTGGTTGACGTTTTTGATACGGCCGGGACACTGGTCGGTGTTGCAAATAGAGCTGGGTTGACCGATGACGAGGGTCAGCTACCCCGCTTGGGCCCGGCACTTTTAGCTGATTCGGGGGCTACCGTTGTGGGTGCTGTCCTGGGCACTTCTTCTACCACGAGTTATATAGAGAGTGCCTCGGGCGTAGAATCGGGCGGGCGTACCGGACTCACTGCAGTGACCGTGGGATTGTTATTTTTGTTATGTATTTTTTTCGCACCACTGGCCCAAAGTATCCCGGCGTTTGCTACCGCATCGGCACTTTTGTTCGTAGCCTGTCTCATGATTAGCAGTCTGGCGGAGTTGGACTGGCAGGATGAAACCGAGTATATACCCGCGGTGATAGGTGCTCTGACAATGCCCCTGACATTTTCGATTGCCGATGGTATTGGCCTGGCATTTATTAGCTATTGTCTTATAAAGATTCTGACAGGCAAGTTCGCCAGCAGAGATTCGGCGTCCTACTTCATTGCGTTAGTATTCTTGGGCAAGTTCCTGCTGCTCTAGCGGAAGATTATCTGAGCTTATGGGGTCTTTTATTTTGTATTCAGGGGCCGATTCACAATTGATAGCACCGATTCTAATTGGCCTTGGTTGACAGCAGGTAATTCTATGAAGCAACAGGCAGTGCAAGTACCGACCCGCCTTTCCTTTGAGTCAGCATTTCTGGGATTCCAACACATGCTGGCATCCTTTGGTGGTATTTTGACAGCGCCGTTGATTATCGCCATGGGGATGGGCCTTTCACTGCAGGAAACAAGTTACCTTGTGTCTTCTTCCCTGGTTGTCTCAGGCTTGGCTACTTTTATCCAGATAGTCAAAGTCGGTCCTATTGGGTCAGGATTGCTGAGTATCCAGGGAACCAGCTTTGCCTTTGTCGGACCATTTATTTATGCCTATGAAACCATGGCGCAACATCTTTTGCCTTCAGAGGCCTTAGGTACCCTTTTTGGTTCAGCGGCCACCTGTGCAGCCGTTGTATTTGTCCTGAGCTATTTCGTGAAATCACTGCGAGCCATTATAACCACGAATGTTTCCGGAACAACGCTGATACTTATTGGCATTTCATTAATAGTTATTACGCTGCAAAACATCCATCTGGCGTACCAGGAAATGGGGTCGATGGGGTGGCAGGTTTTAGTCATTGCCGGGGGCGTATTCGTGTCAGTCCTGGGCTGCTCATTTTTTGGGTTGCGTCTGCTGAAGATTGCAAGTGTTGCCATCGGTCTGGCGGTTGGCTTGATTATGGCTATTTTCTTCGGTCTGGTTGACTGGGTTTTGCTGGAAAAGGCCGATGCGATTTTTGTTCTTGATCCGCTGCGTCATCGCTGGCAATTGGACTGGACAGTCGTTATGGTGCTGTTTCCTATCTTCCTGGTATCAGCTACGGAAAGTGTGGGTGACTTTACGGCAACGAATGCGCTGTCTCATTACCGTTATGGAGATACCGCTTTTTGGAGGAGAATACGAGGTGGGTTAATGGGTGATGCCCTTAATTCATTTTTGGCCAGTGTTTTTTGTTCCTTTCCTAACACAACCTTCAGCCAGAATAATGGTGTGATTCGTTTAACTGGTGCTTACCAACCCACCATCGGCTTGTATGCGGCAGGGTTTCTCGTGCTATTGGGTTCGGTTCCCGTCATATCGAGTTTATTCCAGGCGATTCCGGCGGTAGCGGTCTTTGGAGCTGCGTTACTGTTGTTCATCATGGTGGCTGTGGCAGGTATACAGCTTGTACTGTCCAGCGGTTTTGATGTCAGGTCCGGTGTCATTGTTGCTTTATCAGTAACTGGCGGTTACATCGTCTCTGAATGGGTGCCTCAGGTTGAATTGATGCCCCAGGGGCTGCAGGCTGTGCTTGGGTTTCCGGTATCCACGGGCGCTTTTATTGCGGTACTACTTGAGCTTGTCTGGCCTTCGGATGGGCAGGATCAGTAAGCAATCATTGCTTTAGTTTCGATCGATCAAGATCCAGCAGTTGGGTAATGGTGCTTGTGCCAGTGCCGTGCGATATCGATTCTCCGACAGACCCAAACCCGTTGATGCTGACCAACGTAGGCAAGAAATCGACGAAGGGATTGAATCCGGCCGGGTTTGCCAATTATCCTGCAATGCAAGCCCACGCTCATCATCTTTGGTGTGGTTGCGCTTTCTTCATAGAGGGTATCGAAGGTGTCTTTGAGGTAGTTGAAGAATTGATCGCCTGCATTAAATCCCTGGGCTGATGCAAATCGCATGTCGTTGACATCCAGGGTGTAAGGAATAACCAGGTGTTGTTTTTCAGATGGCTGGTGCCAATAGGGGAGGTCGTCAGCATAGGAGTCACTATCGTACAGGAAGTGGCCCTGTTCGATAACCAGTTTTCGGGTATTGGGGCTGTCTCGACCTGTGTACCAGCCTAGCGGCTTGCTTCCAGTAAGCTGCTCATGGATGGTTATGGCTTTGTCCATGTGTGATCTCTCGAGGTCCTCGGTGATCGATTGATAGTCCAGCCAACGATAGCCGTGACTGGCTATTTCCCAGTCTGCTTCAAGCATTGCGATGACGGCAGCTGGATTGCGTTGTAATGCCAGAGCGACACCGAACACGGTAACCGGCAAGGCAAACTCTCTGAATAGACGATGAATCCGCCAGAAGCCTGCTCTGCTGCCATATTCGTAGAGCGATTCCATGCTCATATGCCTCGCTGCATGGGCCTTGGCATTGATGATTTCGGACAGAAAAATCTCGGAGTGAGGATCTCCGTCAAGTACCGATTGCTCACCACCTTCCTCGTAGTTGACTACAAACTGCAAGGCGAGTTTTGCCTGCTCAGGCCAGCGTGGGTCGGGCGGTGTTTCGCCGTAACCTATAAAGTCTCTAGGGATAGGATCGGTCATAATCATTGGGCTGGTTTTGAATAATGTGTTCTATTGTAGCCACACTGGCTCGTGACGCATACAATTTGCTCTCCCATGTAGACAACAAAGAATATTATTATGACTCGATTGGTTTGTTTCTTTTTAGTTTTATGCTCTTTATTCCCAGCCAGTGCCCTGGCCAAACAACCCAGTGACTGGTTTGAAACCTTTAAAGCGAGTGCGACCGATCAAGAGCTGCATCAGTTGCTTTATGAAATGCCAAAGGGCGGAGACCTTCATCAGCACCTGTCTGGTGCCATGTTTTCAGAATGGTGGCTGGACCTGGCGCTTAATGCCAGGCGCGATGGCTATGAATATTATACCCGGGTGGAACTGCGCAACTGTCGT
The DNA here is from genome assembly GCA_028822125.1 of Pseudomonadales bacterium. Taxonomy (GTDB): domain Bacteria; phylum Pseudomonadota; class Gammaproteobacteria; order Pseudomonadales; family Azotimanducaceae; genus UBA9926. The sequence goes on from JAPKEK010000062.1 coordinate 7,395, forward strand.
CAATATGGTTACGATGCGTTCGGCCCCCAGCCAGTAAACCTGATGTTCCATAATTTAGAGCGCATTAATTATGAAGCGCTGTTGGCGTGCGAGAAATCACAGTATCTGCCATTGGCGGAAATGTCGAAGTTACAGACCCAGGCCTGGTTGGATAGTATACGACTGGACAAGGCTTATGAGGGAAGAGATGAGTTTTTCGAAACGCATTGGCAGCGGTTAGGAGACCTTACCGCCAACCCATGGATTCGCGCAGAGGGCATTTTTCTTAATATGCGTGCTTTTGCCGATGAAGGCTTGTTATACATGGAGTCCCAGGTGGCCACAGATGGATATCAGACTGCGTCAGGCAAATCGATACCAGCCGATGAGGTGGCGGCAATATTCAGAGCGAGACTGGCCAAAAAGGATGCCCTTGCAACTGGTATGACGGTCAGGTTTCAACAGGCGGTACTACGGTTTCTACCTAATGCAGAGCAACAACTGACCCAGGCTTATCGATTTGTAGCCAGCAACTGGCCCTGGGTTGCGGTGAATCTAGTTGGGCGCGAGGATAACGACAAGGGCCACCCACTTCGATTTCTATCGACGCTACGGGAGTTACGCAAGCAACATCATGGTGTGAGCTTATCGATTCATGCAGGTGAAGTGGATGAACCAAATTCCCATGTGCTGGATACATTATTACTGGGAGCGGATCGAATTGGCCACGGCCTCAACCTGATCACAGATCCCCAGACGCTGCTCATAATGCGGCACGGTCCTTATCTGGTTGAAATTAATCTGATCAGCAACCTGTTGCTGCAATATATTGATGACTATCAGTCACATCCCTTTCCGGAATATCTCCGAATCGGTGTACCGGTTGCATTATCGAGCGATGACCGGGGAATGTGGGATTCCACGATGACGGATGAGTTCTTTGTAGCTGTGAAAGAATTTAACTTGTCCTGGTCGGAAATCAAACAACTCAGTCGGAATTCTATATCCTATAGTTTCCTTGAAGAACCTGAAAAGGGGAATTTACTAGCGCTTTTTGAGCAGAGGATGGGGAAATTTGAAAGGCAGATCCATAGTGATACAAGCGTGAGGCCTGTGCGTCGAAATTCAGCGCCGAAGCGGGGATTTATTTGCAGAAATTATCATATTTGTTCTGATTAGCGGTGCATCTTGAGCTCAAATCTGTGAAAATGATTGGCTAGGGGATTTTCTTGGTTTGGCT
>JAPKEK010000723.1 GCA_028822125.1 Pseudomonadales bacterium
GATTGAACATGCATCCGTGATACCCCCGGCATTGATTGAACAACTCAGCGAGCTTGGATTGAGCGTGGTCACACAACCTAACTTTGTTCATGAGAGAGGCGACGCTTACCTTAAGGACATACCCGCGGACGAACACACTTTCCTCTATCGGACGGACTCCTTAATACGAGCCGGTGTGCCTACAGCATTTGGCACCGACCTGCCTTTTGGGCACCCCGATCCCTGGGCAGCCATGATTGCTGCAACAAAACGCACCACTAGCAACGGCAATCAACTTAACGAAGCCGAATCTATCACTCCTGAAACTGCACTGAATGGGTTTCTGGGTGAATTAGTCGCACCTTCATCGGTCCGTACCATCAGGCCCGGCGCCCCTGCCGATTGCTGCCTTCTGGATGCACCCTGGCAAGTGTTGCGCAGTGATTTATCAAGCGCTCATGTACGGATGACAATTCGAGATGGTGAATTGATTTATTCCAGAGACTAGAAGAACTCTTCATTGTGCTCATCAGGAAACGGCGCCTTTTTTTACTTAAGCTATGACTCGGCAAGTTCGTCAATTAAACCCCATGAAAGCGCCTCATCAGCTGACAGTTCCATCCCTGTGACTGCAAGATAATTCGTTCGATGACGGCCGATCCGACGTGGAATGCTAACGCGACCACCAGCTCCTGGTATGAGCCCCATAGCGACCTCGGGCAATCTAAAGAAAGCGTCACGGGTTGCTGAAATGTGACCGGCAAAGGCAGGCAGCTCTATGCCCGCACCGATACAGGCGCCGTGTAAATTGAAACTATAGCGCTGGGCATGTTCAGCCAGATACTGTGCTGGCATTTTCAGCTGCCTGATCCTGTGCGCTTCGGCGATATCTTTGGATGTGCCGAATTCTTTCAGGTCGCCGCCGGCACTGAAACAGGGTCCTGCGCCTGAAACCACAACACGTTTAATAGAGTCATCCATCGCCACCAGATTAAAAGCCTCGCTTAAACCTTCGCGCATGGAAACAGACAAGGCATTTCTATTGCTGGGACTGTTCAGCAGGATGCTCAATTCTGAGTCCGTTCGCTCCATCACAACCGGCGCCAAAATATTTAAATCGTTAGTTTTTGCCTTGTCCTGCCCTGAAAGCCAGCGCGAGAATTCCTCGCCGCCCTGTAACGTTGCGTATCCCAGCGACTCAACGGCAAGTGCTGCCGCTACTGGCAGGCTCATCGTTACACGAGTGATCTGCATCAACACCGCTGACGCCTGGGGGTTCTGGCTGATGAAGGACGCAAGACGTTCAGCTTCCGACTCAGTATCGGCTAGCAGATCAAGTGCATCTACCATCCGCTCATCGTCATTCATCAAACCGATGACAGGCACTGGCTGCCGTCGCAGCCATTGGCTGATGGCTTTCACCTGGTGGCTCGAATAGCTGGCCTCTGACAGGTCCACAGCCAGGCATACCTTACCGGAGCTATCTGCCCAGTTTGGTTCCCTTACGAGCTCCTTCAGAAGGCTTGCGTCAATCATTATCCCAATTTCCGACCATCAAACGTTTGCAGACTGTGAACAGTCACCAGTATCCTGCATCCTACACCAACTGACATCCGGGTTAACAACATGCCAGAACCGCTCGACGGGATAACCGTCATTGAAATGACAATCGCTGTACAGGGGCCAGCTGCCGGATTGTACCTGCGAGACATGGGTGCACAAGTCATTAAAGTTGAACCACCCCTCGGTGACGGTAGTCGCTATACAAGAGGCC
>JAPKEK010000724.1 GCA_028822125.1 Pseudomonadales bacterium
GGCGTTTCCTGCTACCGCAGGAAACGCCGTTGAGCCTGATCTTTAGCCTATATTCATGCTTTGTGATAGGACTGAAAAACCAGCTGTTGCTGCTAGCCGTTTGCCCACCACTGCCTGGTATTCACTGGAGTTATACCAGGTTTTAGCCGCATCAGTAGATTCGAAGCGGATGATGACTGTCTGGGGTCCTGGCGGGGTGCCTTCCATTGTCTCTGCAGCCGAATCAAAGGCGACTAGTTCACCGCCATACTGTTGTAGGGTTGGGCCAGCCCCTGCACTATATTCACGATAAAGGTCTGCGTCGTTGACTTGGTATTGGGCTATAAAAAAAGCAGCCATGGGTTTCTCCTTATTTAGGGGTAAAGTTAGGGGTTAAACTCTGGTGTTAAGTTTGCCGATCGCTATAAATGGGCGAAAGATTTCCGTGTTCGTCTTTTATACCAAATTCCTGGCTGAGATCCTCCACCCATTGAATTGATCCTGAGCGCTGCATCAGGTCTCCGCTTAGGGCAAGTGCAGGAATGGTTCTACCTACGCCCAGGGGGGTTTGTGATTTTGATAGATCAATACCGTTGGCGGTTGCGTGAGCCAGGATAAATTCGGTCGCGACCGAACCGGGATAAAGCGAAATTGCAGCAATCCCTTTTTCTTTGAGCTCAATTGCCATATCCGCTGTAAGGCGGTCTAAGCCTGCTTTACCAGCGCCGTAGGAGGAAGAAAAATGGTAAGAAAGTCCGCCGGGTGAAGACACGTTGACTATCAGGCCGCCGGGTCCTGCTGCAAACAGGAGCGGTGCGGCGTGCCAACTGGCGACATAATGCGCTCTGAGCCCGATGCCAACCTGATCATCCCATATTTGTATGGGGTGATCCCAGAAACCGCCACCCCATGCTGGTGGGCTGGGAATCTTGTAGACGTTATTGACCAAAATATCAATTTTACCTTGCTCAGACTTAACCTGTTCGAAGAAATCTGCTATCTGCTGGTCCTGACTATGATCTACTCTGACACCATGACCAACACCACCTGCGGTATTAATCGCCTCGATACTGGTCTCTATGGTGAGCTCGCCTTTACCTGTAGTGCGCCCGGTAACGTAGACGGTTGCACCTTGTTCAGCTAGAGCAATAGCACAGCCTTTGCCGATACCTCGGGTGGCACCGGTTACCACACAGATTTTACCTTTTAGACTGTTACTCAAACGGATTCTCCCTTCTCGTTGTAGGAACTAGATTAATTCTGCCAGTTTTTTGCGTTGCCATGTACCATCACCAAAAAGAAACTGGCTGTGAATCTGTCTTTTATGGTAGATTTGAATATCAGCTTCCCAGGTAAATCCGATCCCTCCATGTAGTTGCGTGGATCGTTGCGATGAAAGGCTGGCTGTATCGGATGCGTTGGATTTCGCTAAGTGAGCGCATCGCAGGGCATCCTCTTTATCGTAATCGAACGCGCACGCGGCATTGTAAACCAGCGATCTTGTTTCGTCAGTCTGGATCATCATATCAACTATAGGATGCTGGACTGCCTGAAAGAAACCGATGGGGCGATCAAACTGTTGTCTCACTTTAGCGTAGTCTGCTGTGGTCTGTAGCTGCCATTCAGCGGCGCCGGCAATATCAGCCGCCGCCAGGGTAAGTAAAGCGGGTAGGGCCGCCTGCAGACAATGCTCTCCCCTGCCGGGCTCGCATAATGTCTCTGCACGGGCTTCATGGAATACCAGACGTGCCTGATCGCGGGTCAGATCT
>JAPKEK010000725.1 GCA_028822125.1 Pseudomonadales bacterium
CCCTGGTTTCATTACCCACTATTTCATCGCCTTCCTTAATAGCTCCTATGCGACGAATATCGAGCCGGACTGAAGAGTAAAACTTAAGCGCATTGCCGCCTGTTGTCGTTTCAGGGCTACCAAACATCACCCCAATCTTCATTCGGATCTGGTTAATAAATACAACCAGCGTATTAGAATTCTTGATATTACCTGCCATTTTTCTCAATGCCTGGCTCATTAATCTGGCTTGCAGGCCTACATGGTGATCGCCCATATCGCCTTCAATTTCGGCTTTAGGCGTGAGCGCTGCAACGGAGTCGATAATAACAACATCAACCGCGCCGGAACGGACAATCATGTCGCAAATTTCCAGCGCCTGCTCACCGGTATCTGGCTGGGATACCAACAGGTCGTCAATATTGACTCCCAAGTTCTGTGCGTAGAGCGGATCCAGCGCATGCTCAGCATCAATAAACGCACAGGTACCGCCGATCTTCTGGCATTCAGCAATGACCTGTAACGTCAGCGTGGTTTTTCCTGATGACTCTGGACCATAGATTTCAACAATCCGCCCTCTAGGTAGACCTCCAATCCCGAGTGCCACATCCAGGCCAAGTGATCCGGTGGAGATCGAGGGAATCTTTTCCTGTGGTGAATCACCCAAGCGCATCATTGCACCTTTACCAAACTGGCGTTCAATCTGCGATAGTGCCGCTGATAATGCTTTTGCCTTATTATCGTCTTTAGTCATATCCATAATACTCTCCGTATTGCTATTCCAATCAAAGGACTTGCCTCAGCCCTTTACTGTTAAATACATGCTGTTAAATATTCCACTCAATTCCTGTTCGGGAAAGCGACTCAATTCGCCCAATAGCCGCATATTACCCATCCATCCGTAAATCAGCCCATTGCCATACCCAGCAATAATCTGCGTGTTTAGATTTACAATCCCAGTTGCTCCGCAGTGCTCTGTATTTTATCACCTGTTTTTTATCACCTGCTTTTTATCACCTGCTTTTTATCACCTGCTTTAGATAGCCTAGCTTAAACATATTTGCTTTGGCCCACTCTAGGCTTTTGCTGATGATGTGCTGCGATTTCAGCCTCAACCCAGCGTTTTTATACGAGCAGACCTTTGTTGACACTGAGAACCACTTTAACCCATTTACTGGTTATACGTACAGTACTATTTTAATCAATTTTAAAATGACATTACCACCCGTTTAGAAGCATCTGGGGGGGCATGTTTGACAGCGTTCGGGGCAATCAGCGATGACTGGTTAACCATTTTAGGCTGATAGTGGGTGAAGTCTTGGTTTGGCTTTGTTAACCTCAGGCTATTATTCGTAAAAGGTTTCAGCTGCAATTGAGCACTCCTGCCCATACACCCATGATGCAACAATTCCTCAGCATCAAGGCGCAGCACCCCGATGCTCTCCTGTTTTATAGAATGGGCGATTTCTACGAACTATTCTATGAAGATGCAAAAAAGGCAGCTCAATTACTGGACATCACGCTAACCTCTCGAGGCCACTCTGCAGGAGAGGCCATACCCATGTGTGGGGTACCCTATCATGCCGCCGATTCTTATCTGGCAAAACTGGTCAAAGAAGGTGTGTCGGTGGCTATCTGTGAACAATTCGGCGAACCAGGCAAAAGCAAAGGCCCAGTTGAGCGTAAGGTGGTGCGCATCGTTACGCCTGGAACCCTGACTGAAGATAGCTTGCTTGATGCGCACAGCGAAAGTTTAATTGCTGCCCTT
>JAPKEK010000063.1 GCA_028822125.1 Pseudomonadales bacterium
AGTCTGATTAGCAGCATGACAAAACCCTCGCTAAGTTAAGTCTTTCCGAGGGTTTTTTTATGTAGCCATTACTTTCTATTTGCTTTTAGCGCGTTTCTGATGAACGCTTGGAGCTCAAAAGTAATAGATGTGCTTGCTGGTTGGTTGGACTCATTCGGCTGTTCTACAGGCTGACTTAGAGTGCTCATTTAAACGACAGGTCATAATTTTATTGGCCATTCATGGCTAAGAGTCTGGTTGTTCAGTAGTGGTTCATATTGGCTAGTTTAAAGTGTCGTTTTAAAAGGAGGATTTGCATGAAAAAATTGATCTCGGCAGCTTTCCTGGCGTTATTGATTGCATGTGCATCCGAGCCCATCGTTGACCAGAGAGGGGTCGATCCTGAGCAGTATGCGATCGATTTAAGCGAATGTGAGCAGTACGCTGATCAAGTGAATATGCCCAGACTGGCGATCACCCGAGGTGTGGTGAGTTCAGTCTTCGGAAGTCTGCTGGGTGCAGTGATTGGTGACCAGCGAGATAGTAAAAAATTAGCCGGCGGTGCTGCTGTTATGGGTACAGGTAAAGGTCTGGAAAATGCAGAAAGGCGTAAGCGCAAGGTACTTGTCAACTGTATGAAGTCCCGAGGGTATCGTATTTTCGGTTAAAGGTGCGATATTAGCGATTGTGCATTTTGGCTATTCGTTGCTGGTCGCGTTTCCATTCCCGCTCCTTGATGGTAATACGCTTATCGTGTTCTTTTTTCCCAGAGGCTAGGGCTATGCCAACCTTTACTTTATTGTTCTTCCAGTACAGCGCCACTGGAATACAGGTATAGCCCTTTTGCTGCGTTGCACCGATTAACTTGGCAATCTCCTTACGATGTAACAACAGTTTTCTGGAACGCTGTGGCTCGGCAATAACGTGGCTTGAGGCAGATTGCAGAGGCGAAATATTGCAGGCAAGCAGGAATGCTTCATTATTGCGCAGCAGGATAAACGTATCAGTTAGTTGGCACTTACCAGCACGTAGAGCCTTAACTTCCCAACCCAGAAGAGCGATACCAGCTTCGAATTCTTCATGCAGATGATAGTTAAACTTCGCTTTCCTGTTTAAAGCGATCGTGCCAGAGTTTGTTTTAATTTGTTTTGCCACAGATTTCTTTCTACCACGTGAGCGCGCAGGTGTTATTGTACAACTTTGTCAGTTGGGTTGTGAGCCTTTGCCGAATTGCTGAGGGTTATTACGTTGGAAGCTCGAACGGAGATCAATATGAGCAATGCAGAATCGGCCCATGGAATGTGGTCATCAAAATTGATTTTTATCTTAGCCGCCGCCGGCTCTGCTGTAGGCTTGGGCAATATATGGCGCTTCCCATATCTTGCCGGTGAAAATGGCGGTGGCGTGTTTGTTCTTGCCTATCTGGTGTGTATATTTTTGATTGGTGTGCCTATTCTGGCAGCAGAAATATTATTGGGCAGGGCAGGCCGACAAAGTCCTATTAATTCAATGCGTAATCTTGCTCATCAGTCTGGAACCAGCTCGTTCTGGCAGCTGATTGGCTGGATGGGCGCCCTGGCAGGGTTTATGATTCTGTCCTTTTATGCTGTTATTGCGGGTTGGGCGATGTCGTATATTGTGGAAATGGCATCAGGAAACTTTGTGGGTACAGATGCTAATCAGGCTATCCGGGTGTTTGGTGAATTTACCGCTGATGCGGTGTCAGTGGTAGGCTGGCATACGTTGTTTATGGTGCTCACTGTCTATATCGCGGCACGAGGTGTGGGTAGAGGACTGGAGACGACAGTACGCTATCTCATGCCTGCGTTATTTGTTCTTCTGCTGATGCTGGTGTTTTATTCGGCGCTGGCGACGGACCACTTTAAAGAAGGATTAATGTTTCTATTTTCTCCCGATCTTGATGCTTTCAGCACTGATAGCTTGCTGGTAGCCATGGGCCAGGCGTTCTTTACGTTGAGCCTGGGAATGGGAGCTATTATGGCTTATGGCGCTTATATGCCAAAAGACACCTCTATTATTGGTACCGCAACGACCATCGCTCTGCTTGATACCAGTGTTGCTCTGTTGTCAGGAATGGTCATTTTCCCACTGGTTTTTGCCAATGGCCTGCAGCCCAGTGAGGGACCTGGTCTTATGTTTATCACGCTGCCCATAGCCTTTGGTCAAATGCCAGGTGGACAGATATTCGGTGCTATGTTCTTTGTATTGGTGTCATTCGCTGCGATCACGTCTTCCATTTCATTGATGGAACCCGCTGTTGCCTGGGTCGTTGAAAAATTTGCCATTACACGCGCTAAAGGAGCCATGCTGGTGGGTATTATTGCCTGGTTTGTGGGTCTTGGCAGCGCTTTTTCATTCAATATTGGCGCTGATTTCACGTTACTTTCAGGGATGACCTTTTTCGATACCATGGATTACCTGTCGAATAATATTTTATTGCCCCTGGGTGGCATGTTGATTGCGATCTTTGCGGGATGGTTTTTAAAAGATCAGATTGTTGAGGATGAGCTTGCGGGTGATAAGGCCTGGTTGAATCTGTGGCGGGTGATCACTCGATTTATCGCCCCAACTGGCGTCATGGTGGTTTTTGTGATGACGTTTTTATAGATCGGTGATAGATGCGTCATTATGAAAGGAGCGCATTGCTGCCGTACAGTACCGAGCAGATGTTCAGAATTGTGGCAGATGTTCCAAAGTATTGTGAGTTTCTTCCCTGGTGTTCAGCCAGTAGGCTATTGGCTCAGAATGGGTCTGACTTGGTCGGGGAGCTGGAATTGTCAGTATCGGGCATCAGGCAAACTTTTCGGACTCAGAATTCACTTCTACCCCATAGAAACATCCGTATGAGCCTTGTCGACGGTCCTTTCTCTCACCTGCAGGGAGAGTGGGATTTTCAGCAGTTGGGTTCTGAGGGGTGTCGGGTTTCGATGTCGCTGGAGTTTGAATTCAGTAATCGTCTTGTAGAGAAAACCTTCGGGCGAGTATTTTCAGCAGCTGCTGATAAGTTAGTGGCGTCATTTTCGCAGAGGGCAGACGAGATATATGGCTGAGGGAGATCTGGAGATAGAGGTGGCGTTTGCAGGCACAGACGAACAAAGCGTCGTTAAACTCTGTGTGGCCGATGGAACCACAGCGCGTGCGGCAGTCACGATGTCTGGGTTACCGCTCAGCTTTCCTGACATTAGGTTTTCAGAATGTCTGCTGGGGCGATTTGGAAGCAGAATTGATGAAGATGCTCGGGTAGAGTCAGGCGACCGAATTGAAGTGTACCGCCCGCTGCACCTCAGCCCGAAAGAAATCAGGCATCGTCGCGCAGGTTTGCGCTAGCCATCCGGTTGGCTTTTGATGTTCTCGCTGGGTACATAATCGCCCTCAAAATAGCTTAGTCTGTTTTCTTCGAAGTAAATGACGAGTTCTTTTTGCACCAGGTCCCTTCCAGGTATATGCAGGGTATAAATGTAGTTCCAGCGATCTTGATCAAGTGAGTCTTGTAAAATCGGGTTACCGAGAATAAATTGAATCTGACTTTTGGTCATTCCTGGTTTAAGCTTATCAATCATCTCCTGGGAGACGATGTTACCTTGCTGTATCGTAAGGCGGTACACCCAGGGAAATTGAAAGGATGAGCAACTTGTCGTGAATAAAACCAACAGGGTAAGCGTGGCGAATAGGTTTTTCATGGTGGAACTTATTTTTAGCTAATCGGATTTCAGGACATTGTATCGTATAATGGAAGCGAGCGAGGAGAAAGCTGATGTTCGAAATTGAAGACCATAAAGAATGACTAACGAAACTCAGGAATTGAAGGATGTAGGGTTAAAAATAACGCATCCGCGCATCAAGATTATGCGTGTCCTGCTTACTTCGGATGTACGTCATGTAAGTGCAGAAGACGTGTACAGGTTACTGTTAGGAAATAACGAAGAGATTGGACTGGCGACGGTATACAGGGTATTGACCCAGTTTGAAGGTGCGGGCCTGGTGACCAGGCATCATTTTGAAGGTGGGCATTCTGTTTTTGAGCTTGCCCCGGAACACCACCATGATCATATTGTCTGTATAAAGTGTGGCCATGTCGAAGAATTTGCTGACCCTGATATTGAAGCCAGACAGGCTGATATAGCAGAGCGTCTGGGCTTCGAACTGACTGACCATGATTTGAATATGTATGGGATTTGCGCTGACTGCCGCTGATGCAGCGGTTTGGCTGGACCGAGTGCCGACTTGATCTTATTAGTTACTTGATGAACCGGCCTGGCTTTCGATTAGCATTTCGCTAGCATGAGCGATAGATCTTTTGGTTATTGAAACGCCTCCTAACATGCGAGCAATCTCTTCGATTCTATCGTTTTGGCAGAGCAGGTTGATTTCAGTGTGATTAGAGTTTTCTGATTTGCTGACTTTAAAATGGTGCTCGCCTTGGGCTGCAACCTGAGGAAGATGGGTTACACATAATATTTGGGCGCTGCTGCTCAGGTCCCGGAGCAGAGAGCCAACGATAGACGCGATACCGCCGCCTATGCCAACATCGACTTCGTCGAAGACAAGGGTCGGTACGGCTGTGGTATCTGCAGTCACCACCTGTATCGCCAGGCTGATTCTGGATAGTTCTCCTCCGGATGCTATCTTATTCAGGGGCAGCGGAGCCTGGCCCGGGTTTGTGCTGACTAGAAATTCGATTTCCTCGCCGCCCATGCTGCGAAAATCTGAATCCTGAAGCGGTGTCAGGCTGACCGTAAGGCAGCTGTTGTTCATGCCCATTTTATGTAGTAGTTTGGTTACTTGGGCCTCTAATTCCGGCGCTTTGCTGGTTCTTAATTCGCTCAGGAATCTCGCAGATTCTTGGTATTGAAGACGTAGCGATTTAAGTTCCTGTTCGAGTGTTACTATATCTTCGTGATTGTCTTCTAGAGCTTTTAACTGAGCTGCCAGTGTCTCACTGAGCGCAGCTAAGTCACGGGGCTGAATCTTGTGTTTTCTGGCAATATCGTGAATTTGTGATAATCGAAACTCGATTTCTGCTAGCCGTGCAGGGTTAACTGGATAACGCTCTACATAGCGCCTTAAGTCTTTTGAGACCTCTTCAATTTGGATAATACTGTCTTTGAGAAGTTCCCTGAGTTTTTCAATGGTGGCGTCTTCAATTTGGTCCATCAGGTTATCAACTTGATTTAGCTGACCTATGATGGCTATTTCAGCATCACTATTGATGAGCTCAGCAGCCAAAGAGGCGTTATTGATGTGGTGTTCAGCACGGCTTAAAAGGTTATGTTCTGCTTCTAGGCTTTCGAGTTCTCCAGGCTCCAGAGCCAGCTCGGTGATTTCGCTGGCCTGGTAAGTTAACAGTTGCAATTTGTCATTGTTTTCATCTGATGCGGTCAGTTTCTCACGAAGTCGCTTTCTGTTTTCCTGATAATGGCTGTGCAGCAGCTTAACCTCATCAGCAAGCTTTTGAGCGCCGCAGTATTCATCCAGTAACTTCCGCTGGGTTGGTTTCTTGAGTAGTGATTGATGCTCGTGTTGAGCATGTATATCTATCAGCAGTTCACCAAAGGACTTTAGTTCGATAAGGGTTGTTGGTGAGCCATTAATGAATGCTCGATTTCTGCCATCGGATCTGATGATGCGGCGCAGCAGTACCATGTTGTCCTGAATATTGATTTCCTTTTCGACGAGCCAGTCTCTGGCAGCAGGTAACTTGGAAATGTCAAACTCAGCGCTGACTTCTGCAGTATTTTTTCCGGAAGCAATTTGATTAATCTCGGCTCGCTGTCCCAGAGTTAATGCCAGCCCATCGAGCATGATTGACTTGCCGACGCCGGTTTCGCCAGTGATTACACTCATGCCATCTGGCAGTGCCAGATCAAGGTAATCGACGATGGCTAGATCTGTAATAGTGATTTGAGTCAGCATAGTATTGCTTAGATTCCTGGAATAGATTGAATACCAATACCGGTTATAGCAATGAATAAAAAGCAGACTTAGGTATGTTTGCTTACCGGGAAAGGCTATATTAATCTTGTTCTCTGTCTCGGATGATTGTACGTTATGGAACTTGATTCGGTTACCGATAAAGCTCAGATTTTGTTAAAAAATTTAATAGAGCACTATATTGCAGGCGGCCAGCCAGTGGCCTCAAAGCAATTAGCCAGGTCCGTACATATGCCCATGAGCCCGGCTTCCGTTCGAAACATCATGGCTGACTTAGAGGATAAGGGGTTTCTAAAGTCGCCGCATACCTCTGCTGGTCGAATACCCACCGAGAAGGCTTATCGGCTTTTTGTTGATTCACTGATTAAAGTGCAGCCCATGGCCGATGTCGATATTAAGCAGTTATCAAAACATCTGGATCCTGATATGACCGCTCAGGAGTTGGTTAAGTCCGCTTCTGACCTTTTATCCGAGATTACTCATATGGCGGGGTTGGTTACTATTCCGAGGAATGAGCAGGTGGTACTAAAACACTTGGAATTTCTGCCGCTGTCCGGTGATCGGGTACTGGTAATCATGGTTTTGAATGATCATGAAGTTGAAAATCGTGTTATCCATAGCAAGGAAGCCTATACGGAGACGCAGTTAAAGGAGATTTCTAATTTTCTCAATGCCCATTTTGCCGGTCATAATCTGGCGATGATTCGCCAGAAGATTGTTGAGTCGATGACGTCAGATCGAAAAAATATGAATAACCTGATGCAGTCAACACTGGATATGGCTGCGACGGTTTTCGAAACCGAACAGCCTGCTGATTTCGTTATGGCTGGCCAGGAGAATCTGTTCGAGCTGGGGCAAGACCAACGTCTGGATGATATAAGAGCATTGTTTAAAGCTTTTTCGCTTAAGGGCGATATTCTCCATTTGCTGGATCGGTGTATGAGTTCCGAAGGTGTACAGCTGTTTATAGGGCATGAATCTGGTTACGATCCATTGGATGAATGTAGCCTGGTTACCTCTTCTTACCAGATTGATGGGCAGCGGGTAGGCGTTCTTGGTGTCGTTGGGCCGACCAGAATGGCCTATGATCGCGTAATTCCTATTGTTGATACCACAGCTCGGGTCTTGAGCGCTGCCCTTGAGTTGTCAAGACGTTAGTTCTCGCCAGTGCCAGGCTAAGTTCATTAGCTTAAGTTAAATCACCATTGACAAAAATTTAAGTTAGAAAGATGATTTGACCTTGAAATGCGTATGGAAAACCCCATATTTCCCTCTACTTCCGAGTTAAGGGTTAAGCATGACCAACAAGCAGGACATTGAAGAAGGGTCGTCAGAGGATGTGGAGCCTGAAGATGACAGCCTTGGGCAGGATGAATCAATTGATCAGGATGAGGCATCGGATTCTGATGCATTGCAGAAGGCGTTAGAGGAAGCTGACAAGCATAGGGATACAGCCTTAAGGGCGGAAGCTGAGATGCAGAATCTGCGTCGTCGAGTTGATAGAGACATCCAGAATGCCCATAAATTCGGAATTGAAAGACTTCTGCAGAACTTATTACCCGTAGTGGATAGTATCGAAAAAGCAATAGAAACCAGTGAGCAGGCAGAGGCACCTGCAGAAGATCCCCAACTTGAGGGCATCAAGCTTTGTCAGAAGTTGTTTATTGAAGTCCTGGTTAAAGAAGGAATTGAAGCTGTAGACCCTCAGGGGGAGCCCTTTGACCCGAATCTCCACCAGGCGCTTTCGATGGTTGATAGCGCGGACCTGGAACCGAATTCAGTCATTGCAGTAATACAAAAAGGTTACACGCTGCACGGTCGATTGGTGCGACCGGCAATGGTTATTGTTTCGAAGTCATCATGAATTTCGGTCTTTGCATGCACTTGAAAATATTCGCAGAAAACTTACATAGAAAACTTACATAGAAAACTTACATAGAAAGCTTGCATAGGAAGCTTACATACAAGACAAGAGAATAAACCCGCAGAGCCGTGAGTGCTCTGTTACAAAGGAGAAGCAGGAAATGGGAAAAATAATCGGTATTGATCTAGGCACGACTAATTCATGTGTTGCATTAATGGATGGTGGTACGCCAAAAATAATTGAAAATTCAGAGGGTGACCGTACAACGCCTTCAGCAGTGGCTTATGCTGACGACGGTGAGGTCCTTGTCGGTCAGTCAGCGAAGAGGCAGGCGGTTACCAATCCCCATAATACTTTATTTGCGGTAAAGCGTTTAATTGGCAGGATGTTCGCTGATGAGGTTGTTCAGCGGGATATTAAGATGGTCCCTTATGGCATTGTTAAAGCCGAAAATGGAGATGCCTGGATTCAAGTAAAAGATGAGAAACTAGCACCGCCACAGATTTCCGCTCAGATTCTTGGCAAAATGAAGAAAACGGCAGAAGATTTCCTGGGAGAGGAGGTGACAGAAGCGGTTATTACCGTTCCTGCCTATTTTAATGACTCCCAGAGACAAGCGACGAAGGATGCAGGTAGGATTGCCGGTCTGGATGTAAAGCGAATTATTAATGAGCCTACAGCTGCCGCACTGGCGTATGGGATGGATAAGGCTGTCGGCGAT
>JAPKEK010000726.1 GCA_028822125.1 Pseudomonadales bacterium
ATGAAAAAGTTTTTAGAAAGCTCAGGTAAGTATTTGTCTGCCAGTTCAGCTTTGCCAGGTAGTAACTTTAAAATTCCAGAGCCACGTGCAATGGTGCGCATTCCTGATTTTCTGTAGAACTTCAGGGTGTTACCTAATAAGCGCAGCTTTCTCGGAGATGACAGTAGTGTGTTGTAGCCGATTGATCTGGCTGTTCGTTCTATGAGGGATCGTTTGGTGTGCTGTTTTACTTGTGCTCTTGTTGCCTCCATGAGCTTGCCGTATTCGACGCCCGACGGGCAGGCAAGTTCACAAGCGCGACATTGTAAGCACATGTCCCAGTGGCCTACGACTGACGGGGTCATATCGAGTCGGCCTTCGTTCACGCCTTTCATCAGTGCAATGCGACCGCGCGGTGATTCCGCTTCTAGTCCGGTCTCCAAATATGTTGGACAGGCTTGAAGGCAGAATCCGCAATGCACGCACTTGTACAGGTCTGAATCTTGGGGTGAGTGGGGCCCCGAAAATCCAGAAAAAGTTCCGGCTGGGCCAATAACTTTTGGAGTAGACATGGAGTTGCTATATTTTTCCTACGAATCTTCCTGGGTTAAGAATTCTGGATGGGTCATATTGATTTTTGATGCGCCGCATCAAATCGATTGAATTGCCCACATCGCTGAAAACGTCCATCTCATGCTTGACGTCTAGAGGACATTTTTCTATTAAGTATGATCCTTGATGGTTCTTTATCGTATGCACAGTTGTATTTATAAATTTAATAGACTGGGCATCGGTGGGGGGATCTGCGACCACTGTCACAGCTCCAAATCCGAGATCGCAAACAGTAGAAACCCATTTCTCACCTTTGATATTGCTAGTTGCCATCTCAAGGGAGGCTGATAAGGCATTGCTTGTCCGTGACGTCATTCTAATGATCGTACGGGATTTCGTTTCTGCCTCTTCAAGTTTTGCCCACATTGCGCTCGCATCTATATCGCTTAGGACGGCATAACCTGTTGCCCCGTTAGCACCTGACGCCCCGACCACCTCGTTGACCTGTCTTTCTATGGAGCGCACACCTCCACCAAGTCGAATTGCTAGAACCCATGTCTCATCACTCGTATATGTTTCTCCAGCTTCGATTATTACCTGTTGAGTGACTGGCCCATGGATTAGTGATATCGCCTCCGGGGCGAACAGTCCATTCACAAAGCTCATGCCTACGTCTTGAGCTGTATCTTGATTATCGAACCATGCGATGACAGATTGCTGTTCAGGGGGTGTAGGTAGCAACTTGAAAGCGACTTGTGACACGACCCCGAGTGTTCCAAACGCCCCTGTGTGCAACCGATGCATTTCATAGCCCTGCACGTTTTTAACGACTCTGCCGCCGCTTTTCGTGATTGTGCCGTCTGCAAGGACGACTTGCATTCCAATCACCCAGTCACGGATACCTCCAGTGGATGACTGGCGATGTCCAGATGCGTTAGAAGCTATAGAGCCACCTACGGTCGCCATAGCGGGATTACGAACTTCGAACGGGAGTCGCTGGCCTTGATCCCTAAGTAAGGTGTTTAGGCTGCCGATTGTGACGCCGGCGTTGACAACGACCGTCATATCGCCCGGTTCATGTTCAATGTCCCCTGTAAATTCGGACAGATCTAATGCTGTATCGTAGTTTGTTGGGATATTTCCGATTTCGATTCGGGTCCCTCCACCCCAGGGTATTACTGAGCGACCTTCATTCTTCGATTTG
>JAPKEK010000727.1 GCA_028822125.1 Pseudomonadales bacterium
GTAATCCGGCGATTGTTTTCAGTAAAGTGCTTTTGCCACTACCAGACTCTCCCACCAGACCAAGAATTTCTCCTTGCCTGATTTCAAACTCAACTCCCTGGGTCACTAGATTCGGTGCACGACCTGTAAACCAGCGTTTCAGTGATGGCCGGTCATAACTCACACTCAGATCCTTAACTCGCAATACGACCCTGCTGAATTTCGTCGGCTTGTTGATCTGATCACTGCCTTCAACTGATTTCCAATCCAGCGCCTCATTCGCTAAATGGCATTTCACTTGTCTGGCCAACACTTTCGAGCTGTCTGGCTTGTGCTGCTGACAGACCGGTCGCGCATAGCGACAACGCTCGACAAAAACACACTGGTTATCAAAAATCCGCTGTCCGGGCTGCGGTTGCAGACCTTCCAGACTCACCGGTAATCTGTCCTGGTGCATTCTTGGAATACTATCCAGCAAGCCTTTCGTATAGGGGTGGGCCGGATTGTCGATAAGATCGTTTTTATCACCCAGTTCAACCAGCTCACCCGCATACATAATGGCAATTTTATTACAGACAGCGCTGATAACCCCTATATCATGGCTGACGTAGATCATGGCAGTATGAGTCTCAGCGGTTATTTCCCGAAGCAGGTCAAGAACATGAACCTGGGTGGTCACATCCAGACCCGTGGTAGGCTCGTCTAGCAGCAGTAAATCGGGTTCACCTGCCAATGCCATGGCTATAGCAATGCGCTGCTGCTGCCCGCCTGATAACTCGTGTGGATAACGCTTGAGTAGTTCCCCCGGATCGGGCAGTTGAACCCGACCCAATAGACTTAAACACCGCTTTCGCCACAGCCCTGAAGGTAAATCTGAATGCAGGCTTAAAACCTCAAACAACTGATTTTCAATTTTCATTGTTGGCGTCAATGACTGTCCTGCATTCTGCGGGATCAAGGCCATTCGCCCGCCTCGCAGTTTCTGCAGGTCCCCTGGTGGCATCACCCCGGGGTCTTCACCCATAAAGTGTAGATCACCGCCCAAGCGATGCAGGCCCGCTTTATAAAATCCCATAATGGCCAGCAACAACGTGCTTTTACCGCAACCACTTTCGCCTACCAAACCCATGGTTTCTCCTGCGGCCAGCGACAGATCCACCGAAGATATAACCGCAACCGACCGGCTCTGCGCATCGCTATAACCAATGGATAAACCATTTATGCTGAGTAATGAACTGCTCACAGCAGCACCCTTGTAGATCTATCAAGCCCTAGAGATTTAGCCAAAGCATCGGCTGTCAGGTTGATTCCAATGATCAGTGAGCTCAGCGCAATCATCGGCAGCAATACCGGCCAGGCAGCCAGAGCCATATAGATCCGCGCGCTGGCTATCATCAACCCCCAGTCAGGCGTGGGCGGTGTTACACCAAAGCCAAGAAACGACAGCGCACTGAAGGCCAATAGCATCCAGGACCAACGCATAGCAGATTCCACTAACAGAACATCCCGGACATTAGGCAGTATCTCCCTGAACAGAATGCTGAAAGTGCCTTCTCCTCGGGATTTTGCGGCTAATACATAATCCTTGACCACCACGTCAAGGGTTGCCGCTCGTGCCAATCTGACGAAGCCAATGCCATAGAAAAAGCCCAGTGTTAAAATCATAACAACAGGATCGTTGCCAAACGTAGCAATCACCAAAAGTAAAAAGATCATAAATGGTATGGCCAGGAATATATCGATGCCGCGC
>JAPKEK010000728.1 GCA_028822125.1 Pseudomonadales bacterium
CAGGCCTTTCCTGCATCCCAACCACCTCACCTGGGTCATCCTCCTCCTGTCGCTTCAACATCGTTGTATACGGCAGGGGTCTTGAGTTTTCCCTGCTCCAGAATATGCGTTTGTAATGCTGAGCTCTTCGCCGCTTCCTGAACGTGCCATGCTTGGGACGTTCGCCCTTGGTAGATAGTTATTTTAAACCGCATTTTTCCAAGATTATAAAAGTATCCTCTTTGGAGATTCGATCATATAAAGTTAAGAAAACCAGTATGTCGATATTGGGTGGTCAAACTCCGTATGCATGCTGATCTTCTCGCCTACACTCGAGTGGGTTGATTGCTGAGACGAATTTTGCCGGGCAGGGCGACTTCGCCCGAATCGAAAGCGGCCTTAGGGTTGTCTGATTGTCGCAAATTTACATGGAGCTAGCCGTGCTTCGATATGATCAGGAAGCTCACCGGGTAGGCTGGCGCTGTAAGGCATTTCTCCTTGAAATGTTGGCCATCCTGCTGTTTGACAGTTAGGCCTGACAGTGCGTGGGTTGTTCCGGACAGCCTTGATGCCTGCCATTGATTTACGGTACAAGTAGTTGCTGCGAGGATTCAATCTTAAAAGTAATAAATACCAGCATGACAGATAATAAGTGAGGGCACGCAGGATGACAGGAGCAGACGGTTGCGGGTTCTTGTAGCAGGATCAACGGGTTACCTGGGGCGTTATGTGGTGTCCGAACTGCATGCCCGCAGGCATATTGTTCGGGCACTGGTTCGAGATCCAGCCCGATTAGGTCCTGTTCGTGGTTGCGTAACCGAGGTGTTTGTCGGCCAGGCGACTGAGCATGCCTCCCTTGAGGGAGTTGCCGATGGTGTTGACTGCATTATCTCCTGTTTGGGTAATCGAACTTTTAATCGAAAACCCACGGTCTGGGAAGTTGACCGGGATGCAAATCTGAACCTGGTTGAAAGAGCGCAGGCTGCAGAAATCTCTCGTTTCATCTTTGTGTCTGTTCTGGCGGGCCGGCAGACGCGATCCAGGGTGCCGCAGATTGAGGCTCGAGAACAGGTCGTTGACACGCTCATCCAGGGGCCAGTGCCCTGGACTATCATCCGGCCCGCGGGTTTTTTCAATGATATGGTCGAATTTCTTGATATGGCTGCAAAGGGCACCGCCTGGCTAGTCGGTAAGGGGGATTCGAGATTTGCGCCCATTCACGGTGCTGATCTGGCCACTTACATTGTCGATCGCCTGGAGGATGATGCAGCAGAGGCTAGAGAGTTTCCCGTAAGCGGGCCAGAATTACTGACTCAGAGAGAAATCGCCGAACTGGCATTTTCCACCCTGAACCAGTCATCGAGGATAAAGGCAACCCCGGACTGGCTGGTTCCTATGCTGGCGAAACTCGTTATCCCGTTTAATGTGAATATGGGGAGTTTCCTGGCAATGCTGGCAGCAATGGCGGGCGAACAGGATACTGCAGCAGTCAGCACCGGCAAGCACTTTCTGGCAGACTTCTACAGGGAACAGCTTGCGTCCGCCGACCGTGATCTGCGAGCTGGGCGCTGAGTGCTGAATTGCCGGTTTAGGCAGCCAGTCCGGGTTGAAGGGGATGTGCAGAGTATCGAAGTATCCGTTATCTTCTGGCAGGCCTTGTCAGAACGGGATTGCTTAAAACACAAGCTTCAAGCTGCGCAACACGAGCTCTTTGCCACCTCCTGACAGTTGATTCCAAAGAGAGCGCTT
>JAPKEK010000064.1 GCA_028822125.1 Pseudomonadales bacterium
TGAATCCTAAAGGCTTCAGAACCATCGGATTGTTTTAACAGTCGACTGGTGAGCGCAACACTCACCTGTTCACCGGGCAGCAGCGCATCAATTCCAGAAAATCGGCTCTTGCGGAATAGATTGTTGAAGGATGGATTGAGTTGGCCAGTGTCAAATAAATTGATCATCTCGGGCGTGCTCCCGCCCTGATGCAGGATGAATAGTCTCGGTTCTAACGTTTGCAGCCAATCAGATTGGTTAAAACGGACATGTCTTTCAAAGTTGAGGCCGGAATCAAGGCTGGCGGTAGGCGTTAGATGAGAACGGGTCTGCAGTTCGGTTCCCGCACCGAAATCGATCCGATAGGTGCGGTGATGCACCTGAATCTCTGGTTTTGCATACCCCCAGGGCGTTGACAAAGGCCAGTTGATTCCTGAAGTAAGCAGCTTGCGCTGGCTTTGCGGGTTATCGAAACCAGGTTCTGACTTAGTACTGAATTCACTCAGCTGCGCTTCGCTGTAGAAGCGCAGTTTGCTGGTAGAGGTTCTGTAAGCCAGGTTCAATTCGGGTTGCCGTTCATACTGATTATCGAATTCTGGCAGCAGGCTTTGAAAGCCTTCCATTGCAAGATTCGCGCTGAAATGTTCTCCATACCAACCGATCGAAGCTGATTGATTCAATGCCGTTTTGGCACGAGGATAGGGATCATTAGCAAATAAAGTCTGAGATAAGTGATCGGCGCCTTTGACCAGGGAGCTGTCGTGGTCTCGAAGATAGTCTTGGTCGGACAATGCAGTGTAGTTAATGTTCGTAGCAAGGGATTGCCATTGCCCTGTGTGCTGACTTGATATTAACCAGCGCTGCCCATCAGAAGAGTCTGCCTGGCCGGTGTTATTTTGCTCCTGGACGAGAAGTTTATCGTGGCTGATATAGCCAATTTGTAATTCATTGTTAGTAGCGTTTGTTAAGTAGCGACTTTCGATCTGATGGAGTGTGCCGCGCTGAGCTATGTTGCTGTAGGTATAGCTTGCATCTAGGTTAGTCGCAATATTGAAGTAATACGCGGCAGTCAGGTTAATGCCATTTTCACTGTCTTTGTTCAATGAAGGTGGCAGTAACCCTGAGTGTCTTTTTGTATCAATGGGGAATTTAGCATAGGGCAGGTAGAATACTGGCACATCCTTAATTCTTAGTGTGACGTCTTTTGCTGTGGCCGTGCCGGATTCCATATCCAGATTGAGCGTTGACATTTGCATGAGCCATAAGTCATCACCCGGGGCGCATTGGGTAAAATTGCCATTGGATATAGCGATTTTTGTGGGGCTTTGTTTTTCCAGAGATTCTGCGCTGCCTCTGAAGCCACTCTCTTGCAGAAGAAAACTTGCTGTATTGACTTGGCCTGTCCCACTGAAGAAGTCGCCGATGGCTGATTCTCCTCTTATTAACAGGCCTGGTTCCCTGATCATCACATGGCCCTGCAGATTCAGTTGATTATCTACCAGGTTAATATCCGCTGCATCCGCACCTATCAGGCGAGAAGCCGTGTGTATTTTAACATTGCCTTGTATGCTGGCAGAATCATCAAGAACGAGGGATGCATCATCCGCGGTGATGTTGATAGATGAATCCGTTGGCGTTGCCTGTGTCGATGAGTTATCGGCTTCCCTATAGCTACCTGAGCAATTACCGTCAGATGTGTCTACGGTTTGATGTCCGGGGAGTTTGAGCACCCGCCAATCGGTATCTGCTGCTGTTTGAGCAACTGAAATCACGGGCCAGTAGAGCAGAATTAGCAATACCCCCCGAATTATTGGGCTAGCGGTGCTGGACATGGTGTCTTAAGTTTTGTTGAGTGGGCCTAGAATAAGCGATAATCAGTGCTTTCTACAGTTAATCAGATGAAAACCTATGGACAAGCGTCTTCACCAACTTACTGAGTGGGCTCATCGGTTTGTTTCCAGCCAGGGGTATCTTGCAGGTTCTGGATTGCTGATACCTGTCTCCGAAGATGCGAGTTTCCGCCGCTATTACCGCCTGGCTGGTTCAGATTGTGGCTGCGTGTTTGTGGATGCGCCACCGGCAAAGGAAGATCTGAAGTCCTTTATCAAGATTACTGAATTACTTAACCTGGGAAAAGTGCGGGTTGGAAAAGTTCGGGCGCAGGATTTGAAATCGGGTTTTCTGGCATTAGATGACCTGGGTGATACATTGCTTCTTGAGGATCTGCATGCTAATAAACAGCGGGTTCGGGACAGGTTAAGTCAAGCTTCACTAGTAATTTTGAAGATGCAGTTGATAACCGGGTCACTCCCTTTGTACACGCGACGGCTTCTGCAGGAAGAAATGGAATTGTTCCCGCACTGGTTTCTAACCATGCAATTGCAGTTAGAAATATCCACCGAATGGCAGAAACTGTTTTCCGGCGTGGTTGAAATGTTGATAGAAAATGCTCATAACCAGCCGCAGACGTTTGTTCATCGAGATTTCCATTCAAGAAATATTATGTTAACCGAGCACAACAACATGGCTGTTATTGACTATCAGGATGCCGTTATCGGTCCAATTACCTACGACTTGGTATCTTTGTTGAAAGATTGTTATTTTCGGTTGGAACGGGCTGATGTTGTTTATCTGGTTAAAGCCAATTGGACATTGTTAAGAGACCGGCACCCCGTTGATCTCGGGTCTTTTTCTGAGTTTCTCAGATGGTTTGACTTCATGGGCCTGCAGCGGCACTTGAAATGTGCCGGTATATTTTGTCGTCTGCATCTGCGCGATGGTAAACCTGGCTATCTAGCCGATGTGCCTCTGGTTCTTGATTACATATTAGAGGTCTGCGAACTTTATGACCCTTTGAATGATTTTGGCACCTTCTTAAGAGACAATGTTAGTTTGCAGGTTAGAGATAAATTTATATGAACGCTTTTCTTCTAGCAGCAGGGAAAGGATTGCGCATGAGGCCGCTATCTGACTACCTACCCAAGCCGTTATTGCCAGTAGCCGGGCAAACCCTGATTGAGCGACACCTGTATAAATTGAGGGACAGCGGCTTTAAAAGGGTGGTCATCAATCTGCATCATTTGGGTGATCAATTGCGTTCCACGCTGGGTAATGGAGAGAGATATGACCTGGATATACAGTATTCTCATGAACGGTCGTTGCTAGATACGGGCGGTGGGATAAGAGCAGGACTTGAGTTATTGGGAGGAAAAGCATTTGCAGTCATCAGTTCAGACATCTACTGTGATTTTTCTTTTGATTTACTGAAAAAAATTGACCTCGGTCATTGTTTAGGCCACTTGATTCTTGTTCCAAACCCAGAACACCATCCGGCAGGCGATTTTTCGATGACTGATAACCTAATCGGCAATGAAGGTGAGCGGTATACTTTTTCGGGTATCAGCGTTCTTCATCCCAAGTTATTGTCTGCGGTAAGCAGCCGGGTTTTTCCGCTGCGGGACGTGCTGCGTTCAGCGGCAGCAGGTGGCAGGCTGAGTGGGCAGATATACCGTGGAATCTGGTCTGATATAGGCACACCTTCTCGCCTCAGGTCGCTGGAGCGCCTGTTACTCACTCGAAGCTAGGTGTATGTGAGGCTATCCTGTAAACTTCGCCAGCCGCATTTGGAATCTAAATCATGAATACACCCTGGATAGCACCCTCGATTTTATCGGCGGACCTGGCTCGACTGGGCGAGGAAGTCACCCTTGTACTCGAAGCAGGCGCAGATCTTATTCATTTCGACGTAATGGATAATCATTATGTGCCCAACCTGACTTTTGGCCCCATGGTTTGTCGTGCCCTACGTGAATATGGTGTAACAGCGCCAGTTGATGTGCACCTGATGGTTAAGCCCGTAGATCATTTGATTGATGAATTTGCCAGCGCTGGCGCCAGCTATATCACTTTTCATCCTGAAGCCAGTGAGCACGTTGACAGGTCGCTGGAACTCATCTGCTCCAGGGGTGTTAAATGTGGCCTGGTGTTGAATCCAGCTACTTCGATTCACTGTCTTGATCATGTGCTGGATAAACTGGATATGATTCTCATTATGTCGATTAATCCAGGATTTGGTGGTCAGACCTTTATTGATACAACTCACCATAAATTAAGGCTGGTCCGCGATCTGATTGATCAAAGTGGCAGGGATATCCGTCTTGAAGTTGACGGTGGCGTTAAAATAGAGAACATCGCTGCCATAGCAGGTTCGGGCGCAGATACTTTCGTTGCAGGATCCGCGGTTTTTGGTTCAAGTAATTATAGGGAAACACTGGATAAGATGCGCCAGCAACTGGGGGTTGATGGTTTTCCCTGCCAATAGACGCGGTGTGTTTGGTTGATTGACTTGTATGCACCACCCAGCAAAGTGTTTAAAACGGGTTTTGAGTCTAAAATTGACGACAGGCCCATAGCGAGATCAACAGACTGCAGGTTGAAATAGTGCATAGTAATGAAGAAAAAATGAATGACAAATCCAGATTACTTTGATGATTTTATCCGACAGGGTCATCATCATATTCCGGTGACCCGAGAGCTTGTAGCGGATTTTGAAACGCCACTGTCCTGTTACGTAAAAGTCGCCCGAGGTCCATACAGCTATCTGCTGGAGAGCGCAAATCAAGGTGGAGAGAAGTGGTCACGCTATTCGATAATTGGTCTTCCTGCCAGTCGAGTCATAAAAGTCTATGGGGAAGAATTCACCATCGAGGAAAATGGTGAAATTGTAGAGAAACTGATCACCTCTGATCCGCTGGATTTCATTGAAAAGTATCAGCAGCAATTTGCTTATCCCGAGTTACCAGGTTTGCCAGGTTATACCGGTGGTTTGGTGGGCTATTTTGGCTATGACACGGTTCGGTATGTAGAAAAGCACCTCGCTGGTTTGGCTCCACCAGATAAAATCGGCACTGCCGATATACTGTTGATGGTGTCAAACGAGTTGATTGTATTTGATAATATTAAAGGAAGAATGCATCTGGTCACGCACGCCCAGGGTCTGGAAGCAAATGCCTATGAACAGGCATGCGAGCGTCTCGATGTGATGCAAGCGGCCTTGCTTGATCCCATCCCGGATGAATTCACAGCGCCGGCAATTGCACCTGCTCTTTATGACGAGGATTTTGTTTCTTCCTACGGAGAAGAAAGATTTAAGGCTGACGTCGCAAAAATTAAGGATTACATTCTGGCAGGAGATGTCATGCAGGTCGTCTTGTCGCAACACATGTCTTGTGGGTTTGAAGCGGAGCCACTTAATCTTTATCGAGCTCTGCGAGCGATGAATCCATCCCCCTATATGTATTTCATGGATCTGGAAAGCGTGCAGATAGTGTCATCCTCGCCAGAAATTCTGGCCCGATTAGAGAATCGGGAAGCGACGGTGAGACCTTTGGCCGGAACCAGGCCAAGGGGCCTCAGCGCTGATCAGGATCAGTTGATGGAAGAAGAATTGCTGAATGATCCAAAGGAAGTTGCAGAACATCTGATGCTAATTGATCTAGGTAGGAATGATATTGGTAGAGTTGCCAAGATTGGCACAGTGAAGGTGTCCGAGATGATGGTGGTTGAACGTTACGCTCATGTGATGCATATGGCTTCAAATGTAAACGGTGAACTGCGCGACGAATTGTCAGCAATGGATCTGCTCAGAGCGACTCTGCCAGTGGGTACATTAAGTGGCGCACCAAAAGTCAGAGCTTTAGAGATTATTGATGAACTGGAACCGGTTAAGAGAGGGATCTTTGGCGGGGCTGTGGGCTATTTTTCCTGGAACGGAAATATGGATACCGCGATTGCCATACGAACCGCTGTTCTAAAGGATGGTCGCCTCCATATTCAGGCAGGCGCCGGTGTGGTCGCAGACTCAATAGCCCAGCAAGAGTGGACAGAGACCATGGCTAAAGCAATGTCTGTCATAAAAGCGGCGGCTATTGCCGAGTCTGGCCTGGAACTTTCGGTAGAGGTGCCCGGAAGCAGCCAGGCTCAAAGATAAATGTTAATACAGATTGGCGTAGCTTATGTTGTTGATGATTGATAATTACGATTCGTTTACATATAACATTGTACAGTACCTGGCGATGCTGGGAGAGCAGGTTCAGGTATTTCGCAACGATGAGATTACCCTGCAGGAGATAGAGCAGCTTTCACCGGCAAGAATCGTGATTTCCCCGGGCCCGTGTACGCCAAATGAAGCAGGTATTTCTATGGGCGTAATACGTCATTTTCAGTCTAGGGTTCCTATTTTAGGAATTTGCCTGGGTCATCAGAGTATTGGTCAGGTTTATGGATGTAAGATTGAGGCTGCAGGAGTGGTTATGCACGGCAAAACGTCCTTGATTCATCATAATGAGAACGGTGTTTTTCGACATTTACCCAGCCCTTTCACCGCAACCCGATATCATTCATTGGTGATAGGACAAAAGAGCCTCACAGATCAACTGGAAGTGACTAGTTGGACCGAGAATGAAGACGGTAGCATGGAGCAGATAATGGGTGTTCGTCATAAAATCTATCCTGTTGAAGGCGTACAGTTCCACCCGGAATCGATTCTGAGTGAACATGGTCACCACCTCCTTCAGAATTTTTTGGATCAGGAGTAAGCAAATGGAAATAACGTTTTTGTTATCCAAATTGACGGATAGGCAAGATTTAACGGCATTAGAAATGACCGAGCTCATGCGCCAGATTATGACCGGTAAAGCAACACCTGCTCAGATTGGATCTGCCCTGACTGCATTGATGATGAAAGGAGAGACGGTCACTGAGGTTGCTGCTGCTGCGACAGTAATGAGAGAACTGGCCCTGCAGGTGCCCGTCCATCATGAGCGCTTAGTTGACACCTGTGGTACCGGAGGCTCGGGCTCACGCAAATTTAATGTGTCAACAGCCAGTGCTTTTGTTGTTGCAGCAGCAGGTGCTAAAGTTGCAAAACATGGTAACAGGAAGGCAAGCGGTAATAGCGGAAGCGCTGACCTGCTTGAAGCAGCTGGTGCTAGGATTGATTTAAATCCAGAACAGGTTGCAAGGTGTATTGACACGGTAGGTCTGGGATTCTTGTTTGCTGCTAATCATCATCAGGCTATGCGGCACGCCGTAGGCCCTCGGCAGGAATTAAAGATAAGAACGCTTTTTAATGTTCTCGGGCCGCTGACAAATCCAGCGGGCGCCAAGCGACAGGTGATGGGTGTGTTCAGCCAAAACTGGCTCAGACCGCTGGCGGAAGTGCTGTGTGAATTAGCTAGCGAGCATGTAATGCTGGTGCATTCAAATGATGGTCTGGATGAAATAAGTATTGCAGCATCAACCCAGATCGTAGAAATGAATCATGGCGAATACAAAAGTTATCAGGTGAAGCCTGAAGACTTTGGTATGCGTGTATCCTCTCTGGAACCCCTCAGAGTGGAAAATAGTGCGCAGAGCCTCACATTGGTCAATGCTGCCTTGAATCAGCAAGATGAAGCCGCGACTAACATGGTGTCCTTAAATGCCGGGGCGGCGATCTATGTGGCCGGGCTCACTTCAGATCTTAATGCTGGCGTAAAAATGGCTCAAGATGTTATAGCCTCAGGGCAGGCGGCTGAAAGGATGAAATTTTTTGTGGATTTCACCGTTGAAGTTGCTGATTCTGAATTATGAGTGTGCCAACTATTCTGGAAACTATCGTTGCCGAAAAACGCACCCATGTTGCCTTCAGGAAAAAACAGCAATCGATATTACAACTCCAGGAAATTGGCCCAACTGAACCTCCCAGAGGCTTTGTTCGAGCCTTAGTTGATGACCTGGGCAAGGGCAGGCCTGCGGTAATTGCCGAGATCAAGAAAGCATCTCCATCTAAAGGTCTTATCCGGGCAGATTTTAATGTGCCTGAAATAGCGAAATCCTATGAAAAATTTGGCGCAACCTGCATCTCGTGTTTGACCGAAGAAGCCTTCTTTCAGGGTCGGGACAGCTATTTGTCGGATATAAAAGCCGCTGTCGCGCTGCCGGTACTCAGAAAAGATTTCATAATAGATGAATACCAGGTCCATGAATCTTTGCTTCTTGGCGCTGACTGTATATTGCTGATTGCAGCTATTCTGGATGCCACACAGATGTCTGATTATTACCAGCTTGCTCAAGAACTGGGTTTGGATGTCCTGATCGAAGTGCATGATGCGGCTGAGCTGGATCAGGTACTAGAGCTGAGTCCTGATCTGGTGGGTATCAATAATCGTAACCTGCACACCTTTCAGGTGAGTTTAGATACCACCCTGGATTTGATCAACCGAGTGCCTGAAAATGTGCTGGTTGTCACGGAAAGTGGCATTCGTGAACGTGCTGATGTTGTAAAAATGCAGCGTCACCAAGTGAATTGTTTTCTGGTAGGAGAGGCCTTTATGCGTTTTGATGAACCGGGAGGAAAGCTCGTGGAGCTTTTTCTTTAAAGCGTCGAGAAAACCTTTTCAGCGATCATCCCGAACAGCTGTAGGCCAGTAGATCAGTGACCCTTCAGACACCGGCCATCCGCTGCC
>JAPKEK010000729.1 GCA_028822125.1 Pseudomonadales bacterium
TAAACAAACACACCGCTAATCGTCGAGCCATATTAAACCTGCTCTGTGGAACCCAAAAAGATCAATACACCCTGCTTCAACACTATGTAACAGAAATTTCCAACGGTGAGAAAAGGGTGCTACTGGCTAACGGCAGTATTATCGGCCAGTACCTGAGAACTTCAACGATAGATCACCGGACTAATCTAATGCAGGGTGGGATTCCCAGCTACTGCTCCCTTACCACAGAGGAATTCAACTACTGCTCGGATATTGGTAAATACCTGAAAGACCACGGTGCCCTGTTCGCGGGAATCGACCTGGTGTTCCCTTACATAATTGAAATCAACGTGGTTAGCCCAGGTGGACTGGCAACCCTGGAAGCACTAGGAGGGCCAGATCATGCAAGCAATGTGATTAAAAACATCATTGAGTAGAAGCAATGCCTTGAGTTTTTTGCTCGAATCAGTATCATTGGCGCCTCCATCAGAGGGCCGTTAGCTCAGTTGGTAGAGCAGTTGGCTTTTAACCAATTGGTCGATGGTTCGAATCCATCACGGCCCACCAATTTCTTTCACCCTCCCGCATCTGGCGAATTAAGCCTGCTTACAGTACGGCAATTAAAGCATCAACTCGAAACATGGGTTGGCAAATAGGCGCTTTGATAGGCTGTTAATCCCTGCCGGACCAGGGCCTTCGGGCTGGCATTCTAACTCAGCCCATCAGCGGGTCACGCTTTCAACCTAGCAGTCGATATTGTCGCGCACATAGCTCTGCGCTAATTTGCCAGCCGTTTTAGCGCTATAATCGATCGCCACCTGGGTAAGCAGATCCTTACCGCGCAGGCAATCGCCCATGAGGTGGTAGATTTTACCCAACTTAAAGGCAGCATCAGGTACTTTTGAATGATTTGGGAAACCATTGATGACCTGTACCAATGCCTGCCGTGCCTTTTCATAATCTGGTTTTTTCTTGGCGGCCTGTACCTCCCCCAGCCAATAGTAAGCATTGGGTGTATAAGTGCCATCCGGAAATTGCTTGATGACGCCAAGCAGTTGTTCTATTGCCAGATCATATTGGCGGCCTCTTATCGCCTGAAGAGCTGCATCGTATAATGGCTTTTCACCTGTATCTACAGACGAGCCTGGTTGTTCTGTCTGATAAGTATCGGTTTGGTTTTCCACTATCTCTGACCCACCTTCACCAGATGCCTGCGAAGCCGCTACCTGCGATAGCCCCTGCAGGCGTCTATCCAGTTCTAGATAACGGTCTTCCTGAATAGCCTTACCACGCTGAACTTCATAGCGCAGCTCTTCTATCTGGCCACGCAAAGTCATTACTTCCTGCTGCAGAATCTGCAACTGGTATTGATTTTCCATATTAGGAGGCGACGGGCTTTCTTCATCAAGTATGGGGGCTGGCTCATCTGCTATCAGTGCAGCCGGAAATTCTTCTGTGATCTGCCTTTCAACCGAATCTGAATACAGTGACTCGACCTGAATAGGGCTTTCCGAGGCAAGGCCTGTTCCAGCCAGAAAACACCCTAGCAAAAGGAGCCCAACGCAAACACTGCCAGGCTCTCTTCTACAGCCTCCGATGTACATATAACGAAAGCTTTATCGATAAACTATTTCGACACGACGATTCTTCGTCCAAGAATCCTCATCATGACCAGAATCAGCAGGTTTTTCTTCACCGTAGCTTATAACTTCCATCTGGCTACGCGAAACGCCCTGGGCAATC
>JAPKEK010000730.1 GCA_028822125.1 Pseudomonadales bacterium
ATGGCTTTAGCAGAAGTTTGATATAGTGCGACTCAGGAGGCCTTTTATGTCCAATCTTATTGAAGCCCTACAAACGCTGCTCGGTGATAAGGGCGTGTTAACGGGGGAAGCCCTGGCAGAGAAACTCATTCCCCATGGAACTCCCGCTGCACTGGTTCGGCCACAGACTACAGCTGAGGTTGCCCAGATACTTAAGCTGTGCCAGGAAGCGGGTCAGAGCATTATTCCTTATGGTGGCCTGACAGGACTGGTCGAAGCAACCGCCTCGGATCAGAGTGAGGTTGCTATATCTCTGGAAAGAATGAACCAGATTGAAGAGATTGATGTAGAAAGCCGGACCATGACCGTTCAGGCTGGGGTGCCACTGCAGGTGGTCCAGGAAGAAGCGGACAAGGCCGATCTGCTGTTCCCACTGGATATCGGTGCTCGAGGTTCAGCCACCATTGGCGGTAACGTGTCTACCAATGCCGGCGGTAACAGGGTCATTCGCTACGGCATGATGCGTGATCAGATTCTTGGTATGGAAGTCGTTCTTGCCGATGGCAACGTGGTCACCTCCATGAATAAAATCATCAAGAACAACACCGGCTATGACCTCAAACACCTGTTCGTCGGTGCAGAAGGGACCCTGGGTATTGTCACCCGCATTGTACTGCGGCTACGCCCTAAACCGAAAAGCCAGCAGATGGCCTTCGTTGCGGTCAATACGTTCTCTGAAGTCACTCGAGTCCTGAACCTTCTCGATGGGGCACTGGGCGGCAGCCTGAGTGCATTTGAAGTGCTCTGGAAAGATTACTACAAACTGGTGACCAGTCGGCCGGCTGAGGGCAGGCCGCCACTGGCGCATGATTATGAGTATTACATCCTGGTCGAAGCCCTCGGCGGCGATATCCAGTCTGATGAAGAACGCTTTCTCAGCGTGCTCACACAGGCCATGGAGGAGGGCACTATTGTTGATGCGGTGGTTGCGCAGAGCCAGGGTGAGAGAAACGCCATGTGGGCTATCCGCGACGACGTCGGCCAGGTTGCCCAGAACTGGCCCATATTCGCCTTCGACATCAGTGTGCCGCTGAATAATATGGAATCCTACCTGATCGCATTAAGGGCTGAGCTAGATGATCGCTGGCAGGACAACACCTGTATGGTTTTTGGTCATCTGGGAGACGGTAACCTGCATATCATTGTCGGTATGGGGGAAAGCTCTGCTGAGGCTAAAAAAGCGGTGGAAGAGGTTGTCTACCGAGGACTTCCCGAACGGGGTGGTTCGGTTAGTGCCGAGCATGGTATCGGCGTGCAGAAAAAGGCTTACCTTGGCATGTCGAGAAATGCTGATGAGATTGCGCTCATGCAGATGATGAAAACAGCCCTGGACCCAAAAGGAATACTGAACCCGGGCAAGATTTTCTCGGTCGAGTAAGAACTTAACCGGTGGGCTTGCCCCGGACTTAAATGGACCGGCCTCGCGTTATAAAAATTACGTCATAAATATATTTTTTAAATTTAAAATCAATGCCTTATACAGTTTTTATAAAACTTTATATAAATTGTATACCTTGGTTGCTTAGCCCTGTAATACCGCATTCTGGAAGCAATGGTTCACCGGTCAACAGCATTGGCGTATTTTACTGAATTCCCATCAAAGCAGAGCCCTTAACTGAGACCAGCGAATTATTAAGCCAGAATTATCGATAGGCCTGGTCAGGGTACCAGGCGTATCTGAAT
>JAPKEK010000731.1 GCA_028822125.1 Pseudomonadales bacterium
TATCTCATGAACGAACCCCGGACGGTCATCGCCGATGAATGAAAGAATAAAAAATTGCATGGTGGTACCTGGTGACTTTACGCTGAAATTCTAGCTTATAGTGTATTGCAGAATGTCCGATCCTACACGCGGATATGCACGCCATCACATGGCCTGAGTAAACTGGCTGCCATGAATACAAAACTTACTCAGCCGCAACTCGATGCCTATTGGATGCCGTTTACCGGTAATCGGCAATTCAAAAAAGACCCAAGAATAATTGTTGGCGCGGACGGCTGTTACTTCACCGACGACGATGGTCGCCAGGTGTTTGATGGCTTGTCTGGGCTCTGGACCTGTGGGCTGGGTCATAATGTAAAACCAATTGCTGAGGCTATCGCAACACAGGCGAAAGAACTCGATTTCAGCCCGACCTTCCAGTTTGGACATCCCAAAGCATTTCAGCTCGCAGAGCGCATTACCGAGTTCATGCCGGAGAACCTGAATCGTGTCTTTTTCTGCGGTTCAGGGTCAGAAGCTGTCGACACATCCCTAAAACTGGCTAGAGGGTACTGGCGCAATCAGGGCCAACCATCCAAGACTCGACTGATCGGCAGAGCCAAAGGCTACCACGGCGTTAATTTTGGTGGCATTAGTGTCGGAGGCATTGGTGGCAATAGGGCTATGTTTGGTGACGGCATTTCATCGGATCACCTGAATCATACCTGGCTCAAGGAAAACTATTTTACCCGGGGGCAACCTGACAAAGGTGCAGAGCTCGCCGATGAATTACTTGAGATTATCGCGCTACATGACGCATCAAATATTGCTGCAGTCATTGTCGAACCACTCGCCGGATCAGCGGGCGTGTTTCCTCCGCCCGTTGGATACTTGCAACGCCTCCGCCAAATTTGTGACGCAAACGATATCCTGCTGATATTCGATGAAGTGATCTGCGCATTTGGCCGCATGGGTGCAAAAACGGGTTCAGAAGCATTTGGCGCCAGACCCGATATCATGACCATAGCCAAACAACTGACCAATGGTGCAGTACCGATGGGTGCAGTGGTTGTTGACCAGTCTATCTACGACTGTTTCATGAACACCAGCGCGCCTGAATATGCCCTTGAACTACCGCATGGTTATACCTATTCCGCCCACCCGCTCGCCTGCGCAGCGGGCCTGGCTTCGCTAGAGACTATCCAACAGGAAAATGTCATCAGCAGAGTGGCAGAAATCGCCCCTTTCTTTGAGGAATCACTGCACTCACTAGCCAACTTACCTAATATTGTAGACATACGAAACTTTGGGTTGGCGGGCGGGTTGACCCTCGTGCCTTACCCCGGCGAACCACTGCGACGCCCCTACGAGGTGGCGATGGATATGTGGCAGAAAGGCTTTTATGTTCGCTACGGTGGCGACACGATCCAACTGGGACTACCGTTTGTCGTCTCAAAAGAGGAAATCACCAGCCTTATCAACGCGCTCGGTGATTCCCTGACTAAAAATGCACAGCACTAATTGCTATAGCTTCGGTGGGAGATAAAATTCCAGTACCACCTCATCGCCCTGCCTGATTTCTCCAGCAACGTCCACCACACCAACCACACCGCGCTGCTTCTTTGACGCAACGATGAACTGCCTCGGTGTCACGGCTGACCCCTTGGTTGTCACATATAGATTTGAAATCTTTTCCGCCATATCACCGCAGGGTGGATTGTAAGATTCAACCATTAGAATA
>JAPKEK010000732.1 GCA_028822125.1 Pseudomonadales bacterium
TATGCCCTTCATTTTGATCTACCCGAAGATGCAGAAACAGCTGATATAACCGCGTCTTCACAAAATGGAATTCTACAGTTGCAAATCTCTAGGCGAATACCCAACCCCCCAAAAAAGATAAAAGTAACCCAGCACTGAGCCTTATCAGGATGGCGACAGATATTTACCCGCCGCTGCCCTTCGCAGGGGCTGCCCTTCGCAGGGGCTGCCCTTTGCAGAGACCACCAACGGTCGTGGTGAACTGATCAGGACCATTTCTCAACAATAGGAATTCGGCGCCCAATGCCAAAGGCGACCTTCGATACTTTAGTACCCAGGCAAGTCTGCCTGCGCTTGTACTCCATTCGACCAATAAGACTGACAATACGTTGATAGCTTACAGCAGAATGCGCTTCTTTAAGCCAGTTGAGCAGGTACTCTGGTTGCGATGAGATGGTTTGCTCTGATGCTATAGCATCCTGCGCCCATTCGGAAAATGCAGAAAATTGATTGATATAGTCTTCGATATAAGCCTGCACCAGCGGGTCAAGCACGGCATAAGGCAATAAAGACTGTTCGTCAAACTGCCCCTCAGCCAGTTCGGCGCTGGGCGGCTTCATCCAGATACTGCTGGGAATTCTCTCGCTTAACCTTGCCAGAGCAAAAACTTCCCGCTTATACAGGTCCTTTATCGGCGCGAAACTAAAATTCATATCAAAATGAGTGTAGTAACCGCATGCCGACTCTGTCTTATTGCCTGTAGATAAAGGCATGGCGCCATAGGCATTAGAAAAATGCATCACGTACAAATCCCTTAACCTGGCCTGAATGTTCTGGTCTGCAACGTCGCCATAGCCCTGCTCCAAAAAGACCTGATGGACCAAGTTTTCGGGATCTTCATGGCGCCTAAACTGGTTGTTCAGCATCTTGACCAAGGATTCATGTTCAATGGGAACTTCATAATCCCAGCACCCCAGCTGTTCATGCAGCAAAACCGCGTCGGTGCGCGAATGTTCAGAGCTGAATATGGACGGTAATCGCACACCATGCACATTCTCAGCACCGATAGCGTCACAGGCCAATTGCCCCACTAAGGCACTGTCTACGCCACCACTGCTGGCAAAAACTAGACTAGAGAATCCCGATTTCAGCACATAATCCCTGAGCCCCAGCCTGAGCATATCGTAGAGTGCTATGGGAGCTTTATTGTTCTTTCTTACACCACTATTACTGCTTCCCCTGGTAGGTTTGGCCTTATCGACAGCTGACCCGCCCTGCCCGGCCGGCAGCTGCACGACTGCGAACTCATCCCGGCGAAGCTGTTGGGAAAGAAACAGCAACTCGCCATTGGCCATCACAAAACTCTGCCCATCGAATACAAGTTCATCCTGTCCCCCCCATTGATTAACATAAACAATCGTCATTTCTTGAGAGGCCGAGACAAGCGCGTCAAGGCGCTGTTGGCATTTATTTTGAATATACGGCGAACTATTCAGGGCAAATATCAGGTCTACGCCTTTTTGCCTGTACACTGCCAGAGGGTTGTTATTGTACGAATAATCATCCTGGCCTTTGTCGTTCCACAAGTCCTCACATATTGCTATGCCAACGGTTTGATCGCCAATCTCAAATGTGACTGGCTTATCTCCTGCCTGGAAATAGCGCAACTCATCGAAAACATCGTAAAAAGGCAGTAGCATCTTGTGATAGGTTGTCAGCACCTTACCCTCTCTGACCACC
>JAPKEK010000065.1 GCA_028822125.1 Pseudomonadales bacterium
AAGGAACTGATATCCAGAAGTATAGTCGATGTGCGATAGCGTCCCCTGGCCTCTGAAAAGGGGTGTTCAATGACGCAGAATACCGATAACCGACCCAAGGCTGAGACAGGTTAGTCGATCTGAAACAGGGCGACTTGCCTTGGCATCTGAAATAAGTAAGGAAAATCACGTGAATGTAAATATTGGAAATTTGTTGACCCGCAGAGCGGCATTGAACCCAGAACGAGAAGCTTATATTGATGGTAACTCGGGTGTTCGGTTGACTTTTCGAGAACTTAACCTCAGGTCAAATCAATTGGCTAATCAGTTGCTGTTAATGGGCATTAAGAAAGGCGAGCGGGTGGCGCTGGCGTTGATGAATAGTGCTGAATTTATCGAGTCCTATATAGCGATTGTCAAGATTGGCGGTGTTGTGGTGCCGTTGAACTGGCGTCTGGTAGCAGATGAACTGGAATTTATTATTAAGGATAGTGGAACCAGGACATTGATTTATGGTGAAGAATTTCTGGATGTGATAACGGCGTTACATAGCCGCGGAGACAGAACTGATGTCAGGGATTGGTTACAGGTAGGCGCTTCCGGAGGCCTAGCGGAATTCGCTCAGGATTATTCGATATTCAGAGACCAGGGTGTAACTGAGGAACCCAAGGAAAATGCCAGTGGGGATGATCTGCTTTACATTATGTATACGTCTGGTACGACCGGACTACCCAAAGGGGTAGTGCATAGCCATACCACCTCGTTCTGGGCCTTGTTAACGTTTGCTGCAAGTTGTGATTTGCGTGAGTCTGATCGCTATCTTGCCGCCCTGCCGCTGTTTCATGTGGGCTCATTAATACCGATCACATTGAACCTGTATCGTGGCGTTACCAGCATTGTCATGCGCGAATTTGACCCCCTGAATGCCTGGCAGTTAATCGCAGATGAAAAGGTAACCACCTCATTGCTGGTTCCTGCGATGTTGAATTTTATGATCCAGGTGCCTTTTCAGGATTTGAACTATGAATCTATCAGATGGATTCAAAGCGGAGCCTCTCCTTTGCCGGTCAGTCTGATTCAGGGTTATGCAGATCTGGGGATTGAAATCCACCAGATTTATGGCCTGACTGAGACTTGTGGTCCTGCCTGTGTTATCAGTGCCGAACACGCCCTCAAAAAAGTGGGATCAACCGGTAAAGCCTTTTTTCATAGTGACGTTCGGGTCGTAGATGAACAGGGAGAGGATTGTGTGCCGGATGCTCAGGGTGAAGTCTGGGTCCGCGGCGGTCATGTCATGTTGCGCTATTGGAACCGTCCTGAAGCAACATCAGAAACCATCACCCAGGATGGTTGGCTGCGTACAGGCGATATTGCTACAGTGGATGAAGAGGGCTTCGTTTATATTCAGGACCGAATTAAGGACATGATCATCTCCGGCGGGGAAAACGTTTATCCAGCTGAAATTGAAAACGTGGTTCTGACTCACCCGTTTGTATCCGAGGTCGCTGTTATTGGTCAGCCCAGTGAGCGTTGGGGCGAATCTCCGCTGGCAGTGGTGGTTAAAGGCGACGAGAGCCTGAGCGAGGAAAATATTTTGAAGCATTGTGATGGTAAACTGGCCCGTTTTAAGTTACCCAAGGCGGCCGTGTTCATTGATGAGCTTCCTCGCAATGCCAATGGTAAGGTCTTGAAAAGAATCCTGAGAGAACAGTTTCCTGGGCCTGCTGCAATTTGAATTAACCTCAAGTTACATCAGAAATTCGCCTGTTCGGCGGGGTCCGGCCGGGTTCGGATTTCAGAAGCAGGTTATGCAGCATTTTTAGGCTCTGGCATTATGCTCATTGATGTAATCGTTGAAAAAACATTAAATGTTATATTATCCGACAGGAACGACTCAATGGCTGACTCCTGGGCAAGCCAGTGCTAACGAGTTGATGGTAGAGCTTGTGCCTGATCAAAGGAGCAAGAATTGGTGAAAAAGGTAATGCGGAAACTGTGGTGCCTGCTGCTGATCGTTGTTTTTGGGGTGACTCCGGTTAAGGCATTGCTGGTTGATGTTGCCGAAGGACAGACGATCGCCTTACAAAGGCTAGAAGTTCAGATTAAAATTGATGGATTCCTGGATGAAGAAGTCTGGAAACACCTGCCATCTTACGACGAATTTGTTATTACTGAACCTGATACCCTGGGCCAGCCTAAGCACGCCACCCTGGTTAAGATGTTCTATGATGAATCCGGGCTTTATTTCGGTATTCTGCTAAACCAACCAGTGGATACTTTACTGGCCAGATTATCAGGCAGAGATGATCGGCAGATAAAGCGTGATCGGGTTGGTATTGTTCTGGATACTTCTGGGGAAGGCCGATACGGTTATTGGTTTGGTATGGGCTTGGGTGACTCTCAGATGGATGGAACCCTGCTGCCTGAAAAACAGTTTTCCAGTGATTGGGACGGCGCCTGGCAGGGGGCAACACAGGAAACCGAAGATGGATGGTCTGCTGAATTCCACATACCCTGGGGCATCGTGTCGATGC
Source organism: Pseudomonadales bacterium (assembly GCA_028822125.1). GTDB lineage: Bacteria > Pseudomonadota > Gammaproteobacteria > Pseudomonadales > Azotimanducaceae > UBA9926. The sequence goes on from JAPKEK010000065.1 coordinate 2,514, forward strand.
CAAAAGTTGATGGAGAACGCCGATTAGGGATGTCACTGGAGCGAGCAGTTGCTTATTTGGATGAGCGGTGGAGCTGGCCAGGATTGCCTTATACGGTACCCAAATTCATCTCGGAATTGCAAAGCCTGGAAGTTAATGATGTGGCACCCAAGCAGCAATACAGTATTTTCCCGTTTATTGCGATTACAGCTGATGGTATAGATGACGAAATGGATTATCGGTTTGGCTCTGATTTTTTCTGGAGGCCATCAACCAATCTTCAGTTAACAGCGACGATTTACCCAGATTTTGGGGCAGCAGAATCGGATGATGTGGTCATCAATTTATCTGCCACTGAAACTTTTTTCCTTGAAAAGAGATTGTTTTTCCTTGAAGGACAGCAGATCTTCACAGCCTCCCCTAGAGCGGATACGCGAAGTCATAGTGTGGGCACTACAGGGGCGCCCTATACGCTGGTTAATACCCGCCGAATTGGTGGCAAACCTGTTGCGGCAGACGTTGATCTGGGTAGTGCAATCAGAACCAAAGACCTCATTGAGCCGAATGACCTGCTTGGTGCAGTGAAGTTAACAGGACAAAATGGCAATATTCGTTATGGTGTTCTAGCGGCATTTGAAGATGATCCCAGGTTTTTAGTTTCAGATGGAGTCGAAGATTACATTGTCAGCGGTACTGGCAGCCAGTACGGAATTGCCAGGCTATTGATCGAAGATGACCCAGGGGGCGCCTATAAGGCCGTGGGAATACTTTCGACCGCAGTGCTGCATGATGATGGCGATGCGGTGGTGCACGGTGTGGATGGTCACTATATGACCGGCAGTGGCAAATTAAAAGTAGATGCCCAGGTATTCAGCTCTGACAAGGATGGTGTTAAACGAGGTTATGGTGGATTTATCGATTTTGAATACGCGTTCCGCCAGGGCCTTACACAGCGATTAGGTATTGAGTATCTGGACGAGTACATCGACGTCAATGACCTGGGCTATCTGGAAAGAAATGACAGCTTTCGAATAAGAACCGCTCATACTCGAACTTCATCGAATTTAAGTTGGGCTAGGACCAACCAGTTTGATGTAAGAGGGTTTGTACAGAAAAACGGTGCTGGTTTGTTTACCGGTGGCAGCATGCATGTGTCGAATCGAAGCGTGTTTCATAACTTGAATCAGGTAGTACTGCGGGTTAGCCAATTCTTCAAGAGTTTTGATGACCTCAATAGTTTTGGTAATGGGGCTTATCGAATAAAAGATCGAACTCATTTGAGTCTGGGTTGGGCATCAGATCGGTCTAAACCATTCAGCTTCGGCGGCAGTGTGGGCTCTATGAGTGAGGAACTGGGCGGTAACAGCTACTCCTACAATGCTTATATGTCCTGGCGTCCGGACGATAGGCTCGCTTTCGACCTAATGCTTCATGTCCTCGATAGAGATGGTTGGTTATTGCACCAGGATGGCAAGAATATAGCGACCTTTTCCGCTGATCAAATCTTGCCTAGCATCTCCTTAGAGTACTTTATCAGTGCTAAACAGCAATTGAAGTTTGTGATTCAAGGGGTTGGTATAAAGGCCTGGGGAAAAGATTATTACCAGATACCGGATGTGGCTGGTCATTTGCTGCCGGTTGAAAAGACGAATGGGTCTAATCACGACTTTTCGGTTTCTCAGGTTAGTATGCAAATACGTTATCGATGGGAAATAGCGCCGCTTTCTGATCTATTCCTGGTGTACACGCGGCAATCGAATATGGCTGGGTTGTTAGGTGAGCAGGATTTTTCAGAAATTTTCCAACGCAGTTATCATAACCCGATAACCGATGCACTTGTACTGAAATTACGCTATAGGTTTGGTTCATAGGCTGGCTTTGATGGTTTCTGTCAGCCTTCTATTTTTCTTAAACGGCAGATTTCAGAGGCCTTTTTCTAACCTGATTTTTTCAATAAGGTGATCAACCACTTCAAGCATACGAATGGGCCCGATGTCTACCGTCATGCCTACTTTATATTTTCCGTGGATCACCAGAGTCGGTACGGATGATATCTTAAACCGCCTTGACAGTTGGTCTGCCAGACTTACTTGGCCACTGACAGCAGGTGAATTAAAGGCGCTGGTGTAAGTCTGGTGAGGTAAGTCATCGTCGGCAAAATAGTCGGCCAGGGTTTCAACACGATTGAAAATTTTACCCCTATCGTGGATGGCTACAAACGATGACTTATGTCGCTGCTCTGTTTGCTTGAGTTGTTCCAGGGTGTAGTAATGCTTGCCTAATAGTCGCCAGTTTTCGTTACCTACTAACGGTGATCTAATGAAACGGACCTGGTCTTTTCGATCGTTTACCCAGTCTGCTAGGGTGTTGTCGAAATTATAGCAATGGATGCAGCCGTATGAGAAAAACTCCATGACCTCAACTTTTTCACCTCTTATTCGTCGCGGACTTTCAACGACAGAGTAATGTTTGCCTTCTGTGAAAATACCCTGGGCTGATTCATCTGTGGAGCTCAAGACTAATAGATATAATAGGCTACCCAAAGCTGCCAGACCGATGGTTAGTGCAGCAAGTTTCTGTTTGCGTAAGAACGAAGATCGTTTTGCCATTGTAATTGTCCTGAACCTGTCTTTTGATTATAGTCACAGTGGCATATGATTTGGCTATAGTTAGAGGAAGAATTGATGGATGTATTAGCTAGCAACCAGGATATAATTGAACAATCACTGGAGCTGGCAGCGGAAGTCTTGGATGACTTTTCAGGGTCAGTCTACAAGCGATACTTTGATCTGCAACCTGATGCAGAAGATCTTATGTCTCATTTAGATGATATTGTAAGAGGTAAAATGGTTGCTGAAATTGTCAGGTTGATATTTGTTGAGAATTATCAGAAAGAAACAGACTATCTGCGGTTTGAGACAAAGACCCACGCCGATTCGTATTTTGTGAAAGCGGATATGTACCCGGATCTCCTCACCGCTGTGGTTGCTTCAGTAAAAGAGGGTGCCGGAGATATCTGGGAAGCCAGCGTTGAACAGGCCTGGCAGAAAAAACAAGAGGATCTACTGGCAGCGCTTCGATTTCATATTGAGGCCCGTTAAGTTAATTCAGCGCAGTAGCCGACACTAGCGCGTTTGGTTGATCCATATGCAAAGGTTAGTGGTGCTGCTTGTGTTTGAAACTCACTATAGTGTCGAGTGGAGTTCACTTGGTGCTATTAATTAAGGAAAAATTATGACTAGAATGCCAGCTCTTAGTTTGGCTGCAGTACCCGGAAGGCGCCTTGCAACGATAGCATTAGCGCAGGAAATCGAAAAAAGGGGTTTTTCAGGTATTTTTGGCCCCAGTCTTGGCGATTCCCTGGCGCTTTGCCAAGCCCTGGCTCATGCTACCAACGAGATTGAGTTCGGCACCAGCATTATGCCAATTTATTTCAGGCAACTGGTCGATTTTGCGAGTACCGTGTCGTTTATACATGAGGTATCAGGCGGGCGGTTCAAGTTCGGAATTGGTGTCAGCCATGCGCCAGCGCTAAAGCAGCGTGGCTTGGATGGGGGTAAGCCGTTATCGGATACCCGAGAATTTGTGGCCCAGCTTAAAGAGGTGCCCCGGGCGGGTGAGTTACCGCCTATTGTTCTGGCAACGTTAAGAACGAAGATGATTGCTTTAGCCGAAGAAATAGCCGGGGGGATGGTATTCGCCAATGGTGCACGGTCACATATGGCGCAGTCTCTTTCAGTCATATCAGAGTCAACACGCAGTAGTGATTTCTTTATAGGAGATATGATTCCTACTTGTATCAACGATGATATTGAAGCGGCCAAGGCAATCAATAGAAGAACCTTAACCTCCTATGCGATGCTGCCAAATTACCGCAATTACTGGAAAGAAGCCGGCTATGTTGACGAGATGGACGGAATAGAAAAAGCGTTGGAGGCTGGAGACCGCGAAAAAATTCCCCACTTCCTGACCGATAGATGGCTGGCAGATACCACTTTGTTTGGTAGCGCAACCCAGGTTCGGGATGGTTTAGAAGCCTGGTTTGATGCCGGTATTAAGACGCCGATTCTGGTACCTTCGTCAGCTAATGGGGGCCAGATGATCGCCTTTGAGGAATTATTTTCGATCTTTTAGCGTTGCACAATGGACTGGGCTCCTTTTACGAATGATTTCTGCTCTTCTCCTTCGAGCATCACCTTAGGAGGGGGTTCAGGTACTTTAATGCCATTCTAACAGGCAGGGCGTATTTTCATCTGCCCCAGCCAGCGATCCAGATTTTCCAGACCATCGCGTGATACCCCGGACCAGCGGTATGAGATAATCTGGTTGGTAAGAGCGCTATCGGCGCCGTAAGTCTTGATGAGTTGCAGAAAAGGATTTTCCAATCGGGCGGGTTTAACCGCTCCTCCCATCAGTATCCTTATACCCGAGCGTTCATGTTGTAACAGTCTCTTACCTATTGCCCAGCTACGGTTCTTTGGGCCAACAAGGTCGTCCTTGCGTGCGATGGTATTGTCGAAGAATGTTTCACAGAAAGGAGAGTCACCGCTGATTAAGCGAATAGGGCGTGTCGTTACACGGGGCTGGTCCATATCAAGGAGCAGCAGGCTGATGCCTTCATGGTTAGGCGCATTGGGGTCGGTCCTGGCCAGACAGAACATCCAGTCCGAACGATCAGCACCGGAGGTCCAGATTTTCTGCCCATTGATAATAAAATTATCCTCCTTTGCAACAGCACGGGTCTGCAGGCTGGCCAGATCTGAACCAGCGTTGGGTTCACTGTAACCCTGACACCAGCGTATTTCACCACGAGCGATAGGTGGCAGGTGGCGTTGTTTTTGATCAGCTGTGCCGAATTCGTTGAGTGTGGGTCCGATCAGGCCGATGCCCATGCCTTGCAGAGGGGATCTCGCATTGATGCGGCGCATTTCTTCGAGCAGGATCAGGTATTCGTCTTTGCTGAGACCGGCACCTCCATACTGCTTCGGCCACATTGGTACTGTATAGCCTTTCCCTGCGCACAGATCGAGCCAGCGCTTTGCATCCACATCCTTGACAGCTAACTTCTTACCGCCAACCGGAACACCTCCGGGCCCCTTGATGCTTTGTGGACAGTTTTCGTCCAGCCATGCTCTTGCCTTTGTGCGGAATTCCTCGAGTGCTGTCATTGTCAAAAGCCTCACTGATGGAGGTCGTAGCTTGCCGGGGGGTTGGTCACGCGAGTCTACCTGTTATGACACCAGTGACGGCCTGAAGGTGTGGTGAGATAACACTCAAACCGGCCCTATTTAGAATCCGGAGGATGATTGTAGCTGCCGTCGATCGATGGCCATTAAGCGCTGCGCCACCTGGACCCAGGTTCACTGGCAGTGGCTGGATAGAGGGTGTCGTGGCGTACTACCAATGCAACCGCCGCTGTCGACAGTATCGACGGCAATTATCAAAGGCAAGCCGTGATCAGCGCGTTTTTTTTGCAGGGTCTTGTAAAGGATCATCGGAAAGGATTGAGTTAACATTCTTTAACTTGCCAGTACCGGCCAATGGCCTAGAATGCATCCCAGGATTGCAGTTACCTGCGACTATACAATGTAGGGAAGGGAACGATGCGTGAGATCACCAGAAGAGATTTTGTCAACGGAGCCTTGGTAGCTGCCGGAAGTTCTGTGCTGCCCCTTGCAGCGACCAGTCAATTTGCTATGGCCAACCTGGATTCATCCTATTACCCTCCGGCGCTAACAGGCCTTAGGGGAAGCCACCCCGGATCAAATGAATCCGCCCACGCTCGGGCCTGGAATCAACGCTCAAACTGGGGAGTCACCACCAGATTGGAAGAAACCTACGATCTGGTTGTTGTTGGTGGAGGAATCAGTGGCTTATCAGCCGCATATTTCTATCAGCAGAAGTATGGCAAAGATAAGCGGGTGCTTATACTTGATAATCATGAT
>JAPKEK010000066.1 GCA_028822125.1 Pseudomonadales bacterium
GGGAAATGTTCGACTGGGTGCGACTATTTAATCGGTACGATTTATATACGAAACAGGATGTATGCCCGGATATCGTCGCACTCAGGCCCTTCTATCAGGATCTCATTAATCAATATTTCCCGGACAAAATAGCCTGGTAATCAACGGATAGACCGTTGCCCGTTTTTTAACCAAGGAACTTGATGTTAGCTGCCAATACGCGATGCTCTTTATTGCCAAAGGCCGGGTTATATTCCTCGGCAATGAAGTCATAGAAGCGGAAAACCGGCGCACAGTTTGCCAAAGCACTTAAGTAAAATCAGCGAATGTGCTGACAAAAGCCAAGTTGGGAAATCACCTGCAGGTGCCAGCCACCCGCCCAGGCTGTATCAGAAGGCGTCTGCAGGATAGACAAGCCTCGGCTCAAGAAAGCTTTCAAATATCGCACCTCTACCGTCCTTAAAAAATGTGGGACTGCGAGCATTTGGTAAACCAAAACAAGCCAGTTTGAGCGTGCTGTTTGAACGGGCCGAATTACACCACCGCAGCCAGCAGATGGGGAGCCTCACCAGGTTGTCAATTCATAACTTGTTACTTTCAGGCGACGGTACTGAAAAGGTCCGCCGTCCTGGACTCAATGCCCAGCAAGGTCTGCTTCGTTCTGATACCACCGCCAAAACCAGTCAGGCTACCATTGCTGCCAATCACCCTATGGCAGGGAATAATGATTGGCACAGGATTAACACCATTGGCTGCACCCACCGCTCGTGATGCCCTGGGTCTGCCGATACGGGCCGCTAGTTCACCATAGGTACAGGTTTCACCATAGGGGATCATTTTCAATGCCGACCAGACAGCCTGCTGAAATGATGTTCCTGTCAGCTCGAGTTGCACATCAAAAACCCGCAGTTCCCCTGCGAAATAACCATCTAACTGCTTGGTTACATCAACAAATGGCTGGCTGTCTCTGGTCCAGTGACTATCATGACGCAGGGCCATCTTTCCTTCAGGAAATCCAAGTAATGATAACGATTGACCATCCCCCGCCAATAACAATTCACCGATGGTTGTCCGGTGATAATCGTAATAAAAAGTCATAGCTTAATCCCCTTTACCCTATTTCAACACGGTGTATACTCAAGCTCAGTCACTCTTTGCTCTAGTATCAGGTGTTCTAGTATCAGGAAACATTCCTTGCCTTGTCAATCCAATAAGGTTTTCGCAATTCCGTCTTCAGAATCTTACCGGAGGGATTCCTGGGAATCACTGCAAGCCAATCAACGGAACTAGGGCACTTATAGTGTGCCAGTTGCTGCCTGCAGTAACTGATAACGTCTCCCTCGCTGAGCGATGCATCATCGCGGGTGATAATCGCTTTAACGGTTTCGCCCCAGCGTTCATCAGGAACCCCAATCACAGCCACATCTGAGATTGCTGCATGTTTCATCAGTACATTCTCGATCTCCGCGGGGTAAATATTCTCGCCACCGGAGATGATCATATCTTTCACCCGATCATGAATATAAAGATATCCATCAATCAGGTAACCCGCATCACCCGACTTGAACCAGCCATCTTCGCTGATTGATTCTGCTGTGGCCTGCTCATTGCGCCAGTAACCCTTCATGATCTGAGGACCACGAATCCATATCTCACCCACCTCACCCTCTGCAACTGCTACATTTGTTGCTGAATCCATTATCTTCAATTCATGTCCGCTTACCACTTTCCCGCAGGACCGGAGCAGACCCGCCCTGGGTCCACCTGGGTCGTGATCTTCAGGGAATAACAGGCTAACGCCTCCGGTGGTTTCGGTCAGTCCATAGGCCTGGAAAAAGCGAGCCTTAAAGGTATCAATCGCCCGGACGAGCACTTGTTCACTAATCGGTGATGCCCCATAGGTAACACTTTGCAGGGATGAGAAATCGACCTCTGCGATATTTGGTTGGTCCAACAGGAATTGGAGAACCGCCGGCACAAAAATAGAATGGGTAATGCCGTATTCGGGTATAGCCTTCAATATGGCCTGCATATCCGGCTCCTTTAACAGTATACTTTCGGAACCAAAATAAATGCCGATAAGCCCCCATCCGCTCCCGGAAATATGAAATAGCGGCATGCAAACAAGATTCACACTGGCCTCTTCGAAGTTAATCGGTGCTAAGCCCTTAGCCAACTGATGTATCAGGTTTGTATGTGTCGTTTCTACGCCTTTTGGCAGCCCGGTGGTTCCTGATGTATACAGCTGGTAACAACTGTCACTCGGGTCAGCAGGATAAGCAGGATCGACAAGTGACTGTCCGGCAATCCACTGCTGATAGGTCAGATAGCCCGTATCAGCTGGATCACCTATCACCACCACATGCTCCAGTTGTAGATCCATTTGGGCCAGCAAGTGCAGGAACTCATCCCCGATCAATAGCATTTTAGCTTCGCTATGGTTGAGAATATACTCCATCTCGGGCGCTGCCAGACGCCAGTTAACCGCTACACTGACAGCATTTAACTTGGCTGTGCCGAATAGATAGGTAAAATATTCGGGTTGATTCTTATCGAGATAAGCGACCCGATCCTGCGGCCCAATACCCAGCTGGCTGATCGCATTAGCACATTGGCAAGCTTCATCATCAAGATCCTCAAAGGTCCAGGAACGCCCATCCGGCTCAAACACCAGGACTCGTTTTTCAGGGGTGTTGCGGCGATGATAGCGGCTGATATCAGCGAGGGTCTTCATAAATAATCCTTTCCTATTATTCGATTCAAGCTATTCAATTCAAGCTATGCAAGTCAAGCTATGCAAGTCAAGCTATTTGATTCAAATTCCAACTGTTAAATCAGGCCACCGAGTTTGAAACTTCACAGCCAATGAATCAACAGGCATTGACATGCCAACAGATGATCCTTGTCACGCCAACAGGTAGTCGCTGTTTTACTAGATTTAGCCTGTATTCCCCAACCCGACTGTCATCCTGGCGCAAGGTGTTCAGTGGCTAATACTCCTTTTCACCGATACGAGATTTAATGAATTCCATGAATTTCGATATTCAACTGAGCAGACAAACTCTGCTATGCTAGGCGTTCGACTGTCCAACGAGGTCCTGGTGACATGGAATATGATCTTATAATCAGAAATGGCTTTCTCATCGATGGTACAGGAACCAAAGGTAAGACATCTGACCTTGCCATCAGGGATGGAAAAATCATTGCCTTAGGCGATTTAGACGGCAAGGCCAGTCAGGAATTTGATGCCCAGGGCCAGGTGGTCAGCCCTGGATTCATAGACATTCACACTCACTTTGATCCGCAACTTTGCTGGGATGGCCTGGCAACACCATCAATAGAACACGGCATCACCACTGTGGTAACTGGCAACTGCTCTTTGAGCCTGGCACCGATCAGGGATAGAGCCGGTGCAGATAAAATAGTCAGTATGTTTGGCGTGATAGAAGACATAAAAAAGGAGACCTTCGACCAGGCAGTCCCATTTACCTGGAACTCGTTTCCCGAATACCTGGATCACATCCGCCCGAAACTGGGCATCAATGTCGGTGCCTTAATCGGCCATTCAGCGGTGCGCCTCTATGTCATGGGGGCAGCCAGTCAGGAGCGAACAGCGACCCAGGATGAGATCGAAAAAATGTGCGATATCGTTGAAGAAGCCATGGCCGCTGGTGCATTGGGTATTTCTTCTTCCTATGTTGATATGGATGAAAGCGGTCGCCCAGTGCCCAGTCAATATGCGGACCTGAATGAAAAAATCGCCTTAGCCAAAGCCATGGCAAAAAGCGGACGTGGCATATGGCAGATTGTGCCTTACTTCCCTGATCTTCAACGGGAACTCGACAATATTCGGGAACTCGGAGAAATCAGCCTTGCAGCCGGGATTCCCTGCAGTTTACAGCCCGTTTTAAGCTCACCGACCTCACCCAAAGCTGAGGAGATTATCGAGGCTCTTGAAGCCGAGCAAAAACGCGGAGCCCAGGTTTTTGGTCAGGTCATGCCAAGATGTTTTGACCTGAATATGAGGCTGTCAGAAACCAGCATGTTGCTGTTTTCCATGCCGGGCTGGAAGGCCATCATGGATCTTCCAAGAAACGATAGGTTGGCTCGCTTCTCAGACCCAGAGCAAAGAAGTGCTCTGGTGACCGAGATGAAAACCGCAATGGGAATGGGCGGTGCCCTGCCATTCCTGACGGTTGGCAAAGTCTACAGTGACATCAACCAGCAATACTGCGGCAGAAGCCTGGCAGAGATCGGCCAGAGCGAGGGCAAAGAAATCGGCGAGGTCATCCTTGACCTGGCGCTGGCAGACAATCTCGACACTGAGTTTCAGCTCAAGAATGTCATCAATGCAGACAAAGCCAGTGTGGCTGAACTTATTAACCATCCCATGTGCCATTTCGGCGCATCCGATGCAGGCGCTCATATCACCCAATTCTGTGGTACCGGCGATACGACCCACCTATTGGAGCATTACGTTCGTGAAACCGGGCATATGACCCTGGAACGCGCCATTCACCGCATGACAGGTGAAGTTGCCAGAGACTGGGGCTTGTTCAATACAGGTACGCTGACCGTCGGCAAAGCCGCTGATATCGTCGTATTTGACCCGGCGCTAGTATCTGTCGGCCAGGAAGAGTTTGTTGATGACTTTCCCGGTGAAGCGCGCAGATATATTCGCCGTTCCAGTGGCTACGCTGCCGTATTTGTTAACGGTGAACAGGTGTATTCCAGTGCAGGCTATACACAGGCGCGGCCCGGTAGAATTGTTTAGCCCGCTTAAAGGGCCACCATCTCAGTTAGCTCCTTGAAACCTGCAACAACGCTGGTCTAACGCTCGAATTCAAATCGATAGGGTGCCAGCGATTGTTGCGCCTTAACACGGTACTTATGCCATCGTCCGCCGCCATAGTATGCGAGACTACCCGGCTCAGCTTCACCATGGCCATTGTAATAGGTTATGCAGTCCCTCAGGGGCCTTGTATTGATATCGGCAATTTTGCAGTGTTCAGCGTAGCTATTCTCAGTTTCCTGTTTTATATCAACCACTGTTGCACCTTCATCCTGCATGGTTTTTAACATCCATACGATGTAGTCACCGTGTTCCTCTATGGCATTGGTAAAGTTAAAGCTGCCACCACCACCCTGTGGCCCGGAAACAATAAACAGGTTGGGGAAGTTATGACTATGTATACCAAGAAAGGTCTTTGTGCCCTGTTTCTCCCACTTACCTTTGAGTGTCTGACCTTCCCTGCCAGTAATCATATTGAAAGTTGAAGTCGCCATCCATTCGAAGCCAGTCGCGTAAATGAGGACATCCAGCGAATATTCAATGCCATCATGTACCACCCCACTTTCATTAATTTTATTAACACCACGAGGGGCTGTGTCCACCAGGTTTACATGAGGCAGATTAAAAGCTGGCAGGTATTCGTCGTGAAATGTTGGCCGTTTGCAACCATAGGGATAGTAGGGCTTCAAGGCAGCAGCAGTCACTGGGTCTTCAACAATGGCGTCAACTCTTGCCCTGATCTGTTCCATGATTCTGAAGTTGCTATCTAGTTGCTTGCTGACCATCTCCTCCGACGACAAGGGCTTAGCGTGTTTTTTAACCTCCTTGAAATCAGGCACTCTCCCAGCCAGATAATCATCATTAGCTTTCATAGCAGTGCGACCGGCTGAGATCTTGGCAAATCTAGCGCGTCTCTTTTTAGCCCAGCCAGGTTCTTTTGCCCAGGCTCTTATTTCTTCTTGGGTTGTTTCCCGCTGGTCACGAACATCAATAGATGATGGTGTCCGTTGGAATACATGTAACTCTCCGACTATCTTTGCCAGTTCAGGAACCATCTGAACCGCGGTGGCGCCTGTGCCGATGATGCCAACTTTTTTTCCCTCTAAATCCAGGTGGTAATTCCATCTCGAGGTATGAAAAGATTCGCCCTTAAAGGTACTCATCCCTTCTATTCGTGCCAATTTCGGTGTCGTCAACAAACCATTTGCTAATACAACAAACCTGGCTTTTATCTGGTCACCGCGATCTGTGTCCACTGTCCATCGCTGGCTATCTTCCTGCCAGTGGGTATTTTCAACCGTAGTATGAAACAGGCAGTGTTCGTAGAAACCGAACTTTTCCGCCATGCTCTGGCAGTATTCCATTATTTCAAAACCGCCTGCAAATTTCATGGTCGGGACATAGCCCATTTCCTCCAGCAACGGAAGATAGCTATAAGACTCTACATCACAGGCGATACCCGGATAGCGATTCCAGTACCATGTGCCGCCTACGTCACCGCCCTTTTCACAGAATCTAACATCCGTGAAACCTGCTGCTTTAAGCTTGTACCAGAGCAGGAGCCCGGCAAAACCAGCGCCAACAACGAGAATCTCACATTCGTCATGTAGTGATTCTCTGGGCACGGGTTTAGTCGAATACAAATCTTCAAGGTATTTGCTAAATTCACCCTCCATCGCCATATAGTCAGCTGCGCCTCGCCTGGCCTCCTTGAAAGCTCGATATCTATCCTGTTCTTCCGCGTTGAAAACAGCCCCCACAGGCTGCGGTGGTAATGTGGTAAGCGATTTATCCTCAACCAGCGAATAGCCTTTTCCAGCAATTTTTTCAGTGGCCTTGCCAGCCCGTGTATCAAAAATTTTTAACCCTGTCTGCGGGTCTATTTGAATTGGCATAGTTTTTTTCTCAAACTTATCAATATATCAATGTTGACATTATGGTCCTTGAACAGGGTAACGTCTTGGTCTCGATTATGCATCTCTACAATGATCCCAAGTCAAGTGTGGGTCATTTGAATAGTCATCAGCAAACTAAATATGGGTGCGCTGATAATCAGGGATTTTGTATACAGCCTAGGACCATACGGACTCATACAATTCAATAATCTGCTCTTTGCTGGGCACCCTCGGGTTATTACCCGGAGATCCAGACGCAATGGCCTGATCTGCCATGACATCAATAACAGAGAAATAACGATCTCTATCAATTCCGAAGGCAGAAAGCGTGGGTACACTAAGTTCAGCATTGAGGGCTCGAAGCTCATCGATCAGTTTCTCATTAGCAATCAAATCTGTATCTGAAGGGTCCGCAACCTGCATGGCACGCGCACATTGAGCGTATCCTGAAACCGCGCCTGGTATCGAAAAAACAGTGACCATCGGCAGCAGCATGGCATTCGATAATCCATGAGGCACGTGAAAGAAAGCACCTATTGGCCGACTCATACCGTGGACCAGCGCGACTGAGGCATTTGAAAAAGCGACCCCGGCAAGCGTTGCCCCTAACATCATGGCTTCCCTTGCCTGCCTGTCATCGCCGTGATGATAAGCCTTGCGCAGATTGGGTGCTATTAAACCCATGGCCTGTATCGCCTGGCTATTCGAATACAGATTTGCCTTTCTGGAAACATAAGCCTCCATAGCATGCGTCAGTGCGTCTATACCCGTGTCCGCTGTGGTCCTGGGTGGTACAGTGAGCGCCAATTCAAAATCGACCAAAGCTGCAACGGGCATAAATCCCATCCCCATACAGAGCATTTTTTCATCGACTTTATCATCCGTAATTATTGTCACGCGAGTGGCCTCTGAGCCTGTACCGGCGGTAGTCGGTATGGCGATAATCGGCAGGCCAGGTTCATCCACCACCCTTGGCACCATATAATCACGCATCTCGCCGCCGTACTTCCCTAAAATTGCAATGGCCTTTGCACTATCGATCGAGCTACCGCCGCCCAGGGCGATAATCGAATCAAAGTCGCCGCTTTTTACCTTCTCTACACCGGCCAGGATGGATGCTTCGGTCGGCTCTGGCAGGGTATCATCATATATATCACTGTCGGCTAAGCAATCCTGCAGACGATTAACATAACCCAGTTGCACCATCATTTTATCTGTCACAATAAGGGGCCGGGTGCATCCCAGACCGGCCATTACATTACCAACTTCAGCTGAAGCACCTGCCCCGATCTGCAATATACGCGGTAAAACAATCTGATTATTCATAGCACAGAATCCTAGGCAGTCAACTTCATTTTATCCTACCACGTGTTCCGATGCCCTGGACTGATTGACTGGAATTTGATCAAAATTTTCTAGGCAGTTCACTGCCTAAGATTGAAAACAGTCATTTGACAAACCCGAATCTCTTCAAATTTATGCCTAGCTAAAGGTGGTTGAAATAATTTCCCTGCTCAAAAAGGATAATTTTTCACAGGTTATTGAATCGCCTGATTCTAAAATGGAAGGTTCTAATTGGGGGTTCTAGATATAAGATAACAAATCATAAAGTAGATAGGCTGTTACCCCCAAAAAGGGTATCCCAAAAAAGGGGATCCCAAAAAGGGGCCCCCAAAAGGG
>JAPKEK010000733.1 GCA_028822125.1 Pseudomonadales bacterium
CCTGCAGTCGGATAGCGTGCAGGCAAAAGACTCGGATTTTTCCGCCTCTTTCTGCCCGGAAAGACCGGTCCACCAGTCAGCCGCATATAATTGTACCCACTGCTGGGTCGACCGGGTCATGGAACAATGCGGCCACCAGTAACCAAGCTCGGAAGAATCCTCTGTACAAACACCGATCTGCCCCAGAAATTCGCCATGATCGGTAACCGCTGCGAAATCCAGCGGCCGGTTCAACTGTGATTTAACGAAGGAGACGCCATCTGCAGCAGGTATTTGAAGGGGCGCGCCTTTTGCATACCGATATGCATCCGACGGATCCTGGCGAAGACTCGATACATAAGCATCAAACGAATAGCGGGTATGGATATGCAGATCGCCAAAAAGCGGCTTCCGATCTAACTGGTAATCGGCGCAGGGCTGCCGCTGCTCGGTACGCTCAAAGGCGTATGCGTCCTGCAGCAGAAAAACCAGAGTCACCAACAACGGCCAGTATTTCATCCTAAATTTATCGTTGGCACATGCGCCGCGGTAAATCCGCCATCAACCGGAAGCGTTGCACCGGTGATGTAACTGGCGTCATCGGATAACAGAAAACAGATAGCAGTCGCGACTTCCTCGGCTTGGCCAGGCCTTTTCAACAGGTGCATAGCGACAAATTGATCCTTGAAGGCACCCGCGTTTTTGAGCATATCGGTCATGGGCGTCTCAATATAGCCCGGACCAACCGCATTGACTCTTATACCTGAAGCACCAAGATCAACCGCCGCACAACGGGTTAATTGCCAGATCGCAGATTTAGAAACATTATAAGCAATGTTTCCCGGGCCACCGGTCAAACCATAAGCACTGCAAAGATTGACGATAGAGCCCTGCGTATTTGTAGCCAGCATCACCTCGGAAGCATATTTGCAAACCAGCATGGTACCGGTGACATTCACGTCCATGACGTGCTGCCATTTCTGCTGATCAATCTGCTGCAGACTACCCTGACCGACAATGCCGGCCGCATTAACGACACCGTCCAGATGCTTTAAGCCAGCAATCGCGGCCTGCACCGCTGCGCCGTCCGATACATCCAGGGTCAAGTTCTGGTGTGGCACATCAAGGCCAGTATGTGTGGCAGGGTCATCTCTATCAGCCGCGATAACGATGGCGCCTGCCTGCACACACTGTCTCACCACCGCAGCACCAATACCAGAGGACGCCCCGGTGACCAAGATGGTCTTTTCAGTTAATTTATTCATGTTCTAGCTCCCTATTCTAGCTACTGGATTAAGAGGCTTATCCCCTAGGCTCTTTTGGTAAACCCAAGGCTCGCTCTGCAATGAGGTTTCGTTGTATCTGATTGGTACCCGCATAAATAGTGTCAGCACGGGAGAACAGGAACAATCGTGTCAGGTCGCTTAGCTGGTAATCACTTCCAGTCATCTCGCCGTCCTTACCCATGACATCCATAGCCAGTTCACCCAGCTGCTGATGCCAGCTTGCCCAGTAAATTTTATAGGTGAACTGAGGACCCGTCAGCGTGCCTGCGTCAGTATGAGATAGCATCCGCAAAGCACTGGCGCGCATCGACTGAAGGCCTCGCCAGGCTTTAGCAATTCTCTGTCGGATGAGTGGCTCCGACGATTTCCCATTGGCATTCGCCAGGGCGATTATTTCACTGAGTTCGTTGCGGAAATGCATTTGCTGAGCGAG
>JAPKEK010000734.1 GCA_028822125.1 Pseudomonadales bacterium
CTGAAAAACCGGTGGTCGATGGTGGCATTACAGGGGTAATTACCGGTCGTGCGCTGTACGAGGGTACGCTCGATCTGTCAGAGGCAATGGCGGCCTGCTCGGCTGCTGAACAAAATAACTAGTGCTTTATCTGCTGTACCAGTCAGGGCCTATTATGGTGCCAGTATATTGATCCCCTTTAGCAGTATGAGTGCCTCATTAAGCTGAAAGTCTGTACTGGCGAGTTCCCGGTTGGCAGTATTGTCATTGTCCTGCGTGGCATCGTCTTGAGCGGGTTGTTGCAGATGACCAGGGAGGTCTTTCTCCTGAACGCTGAAAGGGTTGCTTTTTATTCTTGTGATAGTGGATCTTTCGACCCAGATATCAGGGACAATGCCTTCGGCCTGGATGGATCTGCCCTTTGGCGTGAAGTAGAGTGCTGTGGTCAGTTTGATTGCTTTTTTGTTAGTTAAAGGCAGTACCGTCTGGACCGAACCCTTGCCGAAGGTTGTTGTACCCAGAATGATTGCCCGCCTATGATCCTGCAGAGCACCGGCGACTATTTCCGATGCCGATGCAGAACCTTCATTGACAAGCACGACGATGGGAACATGCTCCAGCCTGTCGCCAGGGGTCGCCGTAAATTGCATGGCTGAGTTTTCGATCCGGCCTTCGGTGTAAACAATCAGGCCATCTTCAAGAAACAGGTTAGATACCTGTACGGCAGCCTGCAGTACGCCGCCCGGATTATTTCTCAGATCTAAAACCAGCCCTTTTATCGGGCCGTTTTTCTTGAGTTCATCAATCGCTTTGCTTACTTCGGGGCCGGTGCCTGCCTGAAATTGGGCGATTCTGATATAACCATATTGCGCTTCCAGCAGTCTTTGTCGAGTACTGGCTATTTTAATGATCTCTCTGGTGAGCGTCTTCTCCAGGGGTGCCGGTTCGCCTTTTCGCATGATCATTAGCATAACCGAGCTTCCTGGTTCACCCCGCATGTTGTCTACGGCATCGCCTACATCCATACTTTTCACGGCTTTACCGTCAATCTGTATGATCAGGTCGCCAGGAAGGATGCCAGCTCTTGAAGCTGGTGTTTCATCCATGGGAGAGATGACTTTTATCAGGCCATTTTCTGTGCCTACCTCGATACCCAGGCCGCCGTAATTTCCAGTGGTGGTTTCTTGCAGATCACTGAATGATGATTCGTCGAGAAAAGCCGAATGCGGGTCGAGTTGGGTTAGCAGACCTTTTATAGCACTTTCTAGAAGTTTTCGGTCATCGATCTCCTCGACGTAAGCCTGTCTGATACGATCAAATGCTTCAGCAAAAATTCGCAATTCCTCAAGGGGTAGTCGTGAAGGCGGGGATGGTTCTGCATTATCCTGTGCATGAAGGCGCATGCCCGGAGCAACTAAAGCTACGATCAACATAAATATACTGAATTTCATTTTTGTTCCTATTTGGGACCTTGTTACTTTTACACTGGGTTCAGGCCGTTGTTTTCTTAGCACTGGGTCTTTTGCACCAGAGCAGAGGATCCACTGGCAGTCCGGCCTGACGAATCTCAAAATAGAGCCCCGAACGTCTGAGGCCGCCACTGTTGCCGACCTCAGCGATGGATTCACCGGGTAGAATCCAATCACCCAACTGCGGGTAGATTACCTGATTATGCCCGTATAGGCTCATAAAACCGTCACCGTGACTGAT
>JAPKEK010000735.1 GCA_028822125.1 Pseudomonadales bacterium
TTCTTACTGGCACGATCATTCGCGCCCGATTTAAGGCCCTGGGTAAAACGCTGATCCCGGCCAGTCTGATTGGCGGTATCATCGGCTTCATCCTGGTCAATTCCAATCTCACCCTGGGTTACACGTCCGAGGATTTCACTGTATTCACCTTTCATTTCTTCACCTTAAGCTTTATGTCATTGGTTTTAACAGGCAAAGAAACTCAGCAATCCAAGGCGCCAGTGTTCCTGGGCGGTTCCTGGCTGGCGCTGATCTGGGTAATCAGCCTGGGCATGCAGGCAATCCTCGGCCTGGGGGTTATCCAGGCTTACAATTTAAGCGCCGATGTCCCGCTCTCTGAATTTCTGGGTATCATAGTGACGCATGGATTTACCCAGGGCCCGGGACAGGCGCTTGCCCTGGGAGACCTCTGGCAGAACCAGTACGGCATCAGCCATGCTATGGATTTTGGCTTAATCTATGCTTCAATCGGTTTTATTATGGCATTTATTTTCGGTATTCCAATTGCCCGATGGGCCATACGAAAACAGCTTCATTCAAACTCGCTGGTCAAACTGAGCGAAGATTTTGAAAAAGGCCTGTTCCCAGAAGGCGAAGGGCCGATAAGTGGCAGGCAGATCACCCAGCCCGCTAATGTGGACAGCCTGGTTTTCCATCTAGGCATACTGGGCTTCGCCTACTTACTCACCGATCAATGGCTACTACATACTCAGGTTCTTGTTGCAGATACTGGTTTTGAGAATATCTTCAGCCACAACCTATTCTTTTTCCATGGTTTGATTATCTGCGTCATTCTAAGATCCCTCATAGACAGATTCGGCTACGGTCAATACATAGACAATGAAACCCAGAAGAGAATTACCGGATCTTCTGTTGACCTGATGGTCACCGCCACCCTGATCAGTATCCAATTCAGTGTGCTGCTGGAATTCATCGTGCCGATTTCTCTGGTCTGCATCGTGATAACCCTGGCAACGGCTTTACTCTGCTTTGGTTTTGCCTCGAGGTTACAATCTCTGGGAATCGAACGCGGCCTGACTACCTTCGGTTGCTGCTGCGGATCAACCGGCAGCGGCCTACTGCTGTTGAGAATCCTGGACCCCAATCTAACAACGCCCATCGCCAAGGAACTGGCTTTTTTCAATATAGCGATCTTATTCCTCAGTTTCCACATACTCGTCTTCATGGCACCTATTCTGCCCTCCATCAGTCTCATCTGGATTGGTCTGATCTATATCGCCACTATGGTCATTGCGGCTGTGTTACTGATCCTCCTTAATCGCAGAATTCGACCCTGAGGGTTGTTGCCGCCTACACAGATCAAATGAGTATCTGGTAGAACGCACAGGCAAGCCCATCTGTAATCAGCCGATTCGCCCGGAAACAGTCTGGTCTGCTATATTCTGTAGTAAAATGCCCGACTGGCCGGAAAGCAGCTAAACAATGAAGACAATCTTAAATTTTGGATCATGTTGTATTGATCATGTCTATCAAGTCCCCTATTTCGTCGCTGCAGGTGAAACACTTCCAGGGAAACATTACGCTGTGTTTCCTGGCGGCAAAGGCCTTAATCAGTCAATTGCTATCGCCAGGGCAAAAGGCCGGGTTCATCATGCAGGAAAAATCGGTCAAGACGGAATAGGGTTAAGAGATCAGATGCTGGACGCTGGGGTGAACCTTGAACATCT
>JAPKEK010000736.1 GCA_028822125.1 Pseudomonadales bacterium
TTATCAAAAGGTTTTGACTGGCTAATCGACTTGAAAATTAACAATGACCTTCGTACAAATTCTCGGTTCTGAAATCAGTCCCTTCCCTGACATCAATCAGGCTCTCGACGAGCCCGATGGCCTTCTGGCGATGGGTGGCGACCTGAGCTACCAACGACTGCTTATGGCCTACAGAAACGGTATATTTCCCTGGTATGAACAGGACCAGCCTATCTTGTGGTGGTCACCCTCCACCCGTGCTGTCATTTACCCGGATCAGTTCCGACCCAAACGCAGCCTGTCAAAGGTCCTGCGGCAGAATCGATTTGACCTTGCCTGGAATAGTGACTTTCCCGCCATCATCGAACAATGCCAGGCCCCCAGAGCCCAGCAGGCAGGTACTTGGATCACTGAAGAGATGAAAACAGCTTATCTGCAACTCCATCATCTAGGTCATGCCCACTCTCTGTCTTGCTATCAGCATGGTAAGCTCATCGGAGGCCTTTACGGCGTATCCGTAGGCGGGGTCTTTTGTGGCGAATCCATGTTTTCTCTGGTTAGCAATGCCTCAAAAGTCGCATTCGCATTTCTGATTCGCTGTGCCCATGAAATAGGAGCAACCCTGATTGACTGCCAAATACCCAATAATCACTTGCTGTCTCTCGGCAGCATCAGCCTGCCTCGCGAGCTTTTCAAGCAACAACTGCGCCAAGCGGTTAACCGAGAAGTGTCCTGGTCAAGCCTTACCGGTGACCTGCCCATCTGGCGCCAATGACATCATCATGAACGCCTCACAATGACTGACCTGGACGAGTTACATTTCTTTACAACACCGGCGCATCAATGCAGCTATCTGCAAGACCAGTCGGCGGTTACACTTTTCCTTGATCCCCAGTTCCAGGCAGATACAGACTTGTATTCACAGTTATCACAGGTCGGTTTCAGGCGCTCAGGACGCTACATTTACAAGCCGCACTGCAAAACCTGTCGTGCCTGTGTACCGGTTCGCATCCCGGTTGCTGCTTTCAAGATGAGACGGACCCAGCGTAAAATATGGAAGCGTAATCAGGACATTTCTATCCGCTGGGAAGCGCCTTATCTATCAGACGATAGCTGGCTTCTGTATGCCCGATACATCAATTCACGGCATCGAGATGGAGACATGTATCCGCCTGATCAGTCCCAGTTTAAGAGATTTCTGATTGAAGGCCGGCCTGAAGCCCAGTTTATCGAATTTCGTTTAAAGGATCAGCTGATCGCTATTATGGTTGCTGACCAGCTCAGTGATAGCCTATCGGCGATCTATACTTTTTTCGATCCTGACAAGCTGAATAGATCCTTAGGCGTTTTTGCAATCCTGACCCTCATAGAATCCGCCCGTCAACGCAACCTTGAACATGTCTACCTGGGATACTGGATCCAGAACTGCCAGAAAATGGATTACAAGGCTGATTATCGGCCCATAGAAGGATTGATAGAAAATCGATGGCAGGTACTCAGACAATGAAAACACGGATTTTGCTATGGTTCGATAATTAGTGCACAATGCGCAACTTCTATTAAAAAGGCGCGACGACAGGGGCTCAATGGCTAAAGAAGAACAAATTCAAATGTCCGGTACTGTGATCGATACCCTACCAAATACCATGTTCAGGGTAGAACTGGAAAACGAGCATGTCATTATTGCGCATATTTCAGGAAAAATGCG
>JAPKEK010000067.1 GCA_028822125.1 Pseudomonadales bacterium
AGGCGATAGTGCCGGAAAAAGTCTGTCTGATTATAGACCAGGCCATCCAGATGCATGGCGCAACCGGTATATCCCAATGGTCGCCGCTGGCAGGCATGTATACTGACATGCGACATCTGCGCTTTGCAGATGGCCCTGATGAGGTTCACCACATGGTGGTTGGCCGCGCCGAACTGCAGAAATACGACCTCTGGTAAGGGTGCTCTGTTACCGGCTGGGAAACTGTATTCTTAATGACAAGTGTCTATTAACTGAGGGCGTTGCGCTGGCATAGAGCGGCCCTGCTTGAGGCCGCTCAAATTCGCCCTCACCTTTAAGCAGTACGGGACGAACTGCATCACGGAATAACGGATAGCCAAGATCATTCATGTGAAGCCCATCTGGACTGTATATCTCAGCCAGCGGCTTGCCGTTGGCTGCCAGCATAGCCGACGCCACATCAATTTAAAATCGCCTTTGAAAACATGCTTCGAAGTAAGATTGAGCATCTGGAAGAGCTGCTAGCGACCATCATAACCGAGCGAACCGCTCTGAGCGGCAATCTTATCGAAGAAGTACAAAAAACAGGAGAACACAAACAAACCTTGATGGATTCGGTCGAGCAAACCGTACGCCAGAGTAAGACATTGCTGGAACATCTAAAGCAAACTATGCCGGAATACGACCAGAAGGCTATTCTAGACTGGTGTGATCCAAGCGGCGAGTTGAATCATCTTCGAGATCAAATCAGCGAAATAACCAGTCGATGTCAGGCCGAAAACCAGCGTAATGGTATCCAGGTGCGGCAACAGAGCCAGTATGTTCATACTGCCTTGAACATTTTAAGAGGTGAGGCATTACCCAGCGCTTTCTACGAAGCATCAGGCGAACCATCCAGAGTACACGGCGCAAGAAGTCTGGGAAAAGCCTGAAACTATCGATTATTGCTTGGCTCTGCTGAAGGTATAGGTTAAACCAGAGGTATATCTGAAATTTTCCGAATTTACCCCAAAGATGGGTTTATTGTCATGATCATAAGCCACACTGAAATCCAGTGACAGTTTATTCGTCAACTTTGTGGCAATCTTAGTAACCGCGATACTGCGCATTCCTCCTCCGGATAACCCCGGCTGGGCATACGCCGACAGGCTCCACCGCGTTTGCCCGGCAAGACCTAAGGGCAGAGACAGCGTCAGATAAAGGTTAGCGCGAACCTGCTTTGCCCTGTCTGTCGCCTCTACAAACCGCTCCTGTTCCTGCATCAACCCGATACCAACAAGTGCATCTAAATCACGTTGCTCGCTGTGCCAGTCGAATCGATAACCCAGGCCGACCAGCCGTCTTGAATCCAACTTCTGGAAACGATCCCGCTGGCCCTGGGCATAGAATTCAAGACCGCCAGAGGCTAGTTTACGAACGTACCTGGCATGAACAAACACATTATCTGCAGTATCGCGGCCTTCTGACTCGGCCGCCTGGTAGCTTCCGATCAGCAACCAGGTGGAATGATCCTGGCGCCAGATAGAATGACTATCGATACTGACCTCGCTCCTCTGGTCATTGCCACTGGCACCACTGAAATCCAATGAAAACGAGGAGAACATGGCCGCGTCGGGTTCTGCGAAATACTGACCATTTACATCCACAATCGCCACGGCGGAACTCGATAGCAGCAAGCCTAAAAGCAAAACAAGCCCAGATCGGAAGGCACGCCCATCCGACTTTAAATAATCCTGCAGTCTTTTACCGATCATATATTTCTGGCATCTAAAAATGCTAATGATGAAGAAGCTGGCAGGGATTAGCAAACCATTCATCGGACCCGCACGGCTTTTCCCCGCTGGCAACCTTCAATTCTACTGTCTTCCTGCAGCCTGGAACTGGTACTGCGATAGCCGCCAACAATCAATAATCCGGATTACCCCTGACCGGGGCACAGTGCCTTGCAGACAAGGGCATCCTTCAGAAAACGATTACTGCTGGCTGTCCGGTCAACTCGGACAGCTTCAGCCCATTATCACGCCAGCTGTCCTGATATTGAGCCAAACCGGTAACGTGGTTGCCAATCCTGATCACAAGTCTTTTTTGAGCGCTTTTTTGAGGCGCTGTAATTGAAGCGATTTTGTTGAAAAGCTGTTGTTGAAGGGCTTTTGTTGAAGGGCTTAGAGCCTACCTATCAGCCGATGAGCGTTATTCCAATGGCTTGGTTGCCAGGGGAACAACAGCTTCGCTGCGACTGACCAACTCAAGGTATAAGGCCGCACAAATACCGGAAGCTGCAAACAGCATGCACATGACTACGATCTGGTAACGAACCGCTATCAGCGGTGAAACACCCGACAAAATCTGTCCCGTCATCATCCCTGGCAGGGCGACCAAGCCCACTGCAAACATCGAGTTCACCACGGGAATCATGCCTGTCTGGAACGCGACCTTCTTCGCCGCTTCGCAGGTGAGGCCGTTGGTAACCTCTGACTCATATCGTTCTGCTGCCAGGCTGACCGTATTCATTGAGTTGGCAAATACCATCCCTGCCAGCGGAACCGTATAC
Organism: Pseudomonadales bacterium; assembly: GCA_028822125.1. Taxonomy (GTDB): domain Bacteria; phylum Pseudomonadota; class Gammaproteobacteria; order Pseudomonadales; family Azotimanducaceae; genus UBA9926. Next base: position 2,531 of record JAPKEK010000067.1, read on the forward strand.
TGCGGCGTGTACCAGGGCTCGATATGAAGTACACCCCATACCACCAGAAACAACACCAGTCCCCCTCCTGAAGCCAGCGAAATCAGCACGTATGGATATAAGTAACGCCGTTTTCCATGAACGGGATTGAGTGAAATCCAACTGGCAACAGTCAACATCACTGCCAATACCAGGCAGATAACCCAGGCTTCACCTTCGCCAAATATATAAACCAGAAAATAACCGATAAGGATTAGTTGAATCAGCATACGCGCTGTTGAGTAGATAGCCGTCCAGCCTTGCAGCGACCAGCGGAACATCACGGCAAACACGATCAGCATGGGAAGAAGGATGATGCCAATATCCAACCATGAGATCACTGATAGAGAATAGTCCACAAGGTACTCCTTAACTTACACATAGTTGTACTCAACCCTAGCAGTGCTCAACGATCGATTTCCTTATAAATCACTCATCTAAGGAAGGGTCACTGCGTCCCAGTGATGCTTGTATCTGCCATGTTATACATCCTTTAGACGCACATCTGACATTACCTCGAGCAATGACAAGCGAGGCGTAGCTTATGCATCAACTCCTGTACCTCTTCGACCAGACCCACCCGTTGGCAGCTCGTTACTAGAATGACCTGTTTTTCCAAGGTCTGTTGTAAATAACTATTCCAATTGGGTAACGGAAGGTCGAGTAAGTCGGCGTCAAATTCGATCCCGTTGAAACAACTACGACAGCCACATCTCCCGGATCACACGCAACGTCGTTCGACGTTTTCTCGATCCTCAACCTTTCCCAGCGCCGAAATAACTCACTCTTCCCCAACTAAGCGAAACGAGCCTTGAAAAGCTCCGCGCCGAGCGGACCTGACCACGGCACGCCGCGCATCATGTCCGCTGCCATGCGACCGATCTCATCACTCGTCATCACACCCCTCGCGTTTCCACCGACCGCGATGCCCAGATAACTTCACTTTGCCTTTTCGGTTCTCAGGAATATGAAAAAACACCCGGTTGCCATTGCTGACAGCAGGTGCCAGACCGCATGGGCCTGTAACCAGGAATCGGGGCGGCACCACTCATGTCCGGGCCGACCCGTCAGCCATATGGAAAAAGCGATCAGATAACAGGCAACCCCGACAAAATACCAGGGTGAATAGGATCTTCGACCACGAGGCGGCTGGGTTGCCAGTAAACCTGGTAGCCAGAACAGTAGAACCCACCAGAATTCATAGGGTTTTTCCAGCATCTCCCAGGGGGTAATACCAAACAAAGCGGCGATGGCAAAGCCAGCGAACCCGGATAACCAGCGAAACTGCGGTGACCAGAAGCGATAGAGCAGCTCTGATATCCCCCACAGACCAATTGATATACTGAATAGATCCAGATGTATTCCTAAATCCGCTCCCAGTAGCGGGCGACCCAGACCATAGCCCACCACCAGGACGGCATAAACAGTGAAAAATAAACGCAATCGCCATCGACCCATTTCAGAGATATTCACTAGCCAGGGGATCAGGATATACATCACCATACTGAGGTTGTCAGCCCAGGCACCCCAGGCGGTATGAGTACCATGCATGAGCATGGAACCAGGCCCTAACCAGATGGTTGCAGCGGCGTACAGTAGTGCCACAGGGCTTGCTCCATGAAATTGTGTAGCACTGTCAGCGATACTGACATCCCGGCGAAGCCTGGCCAGCATGAGTATTCCAGCAACCATGAAACCGATGTTACTCAGGGCGTTGGCAGGTTCCCTTAACAAACCTGCACTGACCCTTTCGCACCAGCGAGAAGCTTCACCAATGGCTTGCTCTGAACTGGCCGGTTCACCCCAGCCCTGCTGCCCAAAGTAGGCGTAACCCGCAAAATAAACCAGACACGCTGTCAGCGCCCAGGGTAACCATTGTCTGCCGGCAGCGTCTGACCAGCGCCAGTGCAGTTTACATTCCTGTTTTTCCATAACATTCCACCGCTGGCTCGCAGCTACGCTTTTTAAAACACTATGACGGGTCTGGATTAACTGGCTGTAACCCGCAGTCAGGAAATGTCTCGGCCAGCAAAACAGGTCACATCCTTATCAAGTCCCTAATAGACTGCGATCCCCGAGTCTCTCAACGAATATGCAAGTAGGCAAGCCTTCATCACTTCAGCCGATGACCGATCACAACACAAGCGACAATCCTAACCCCCTCCGGCCTTATTGCCATGCTCAGCCTCAGACTTGCACAGACCAGATGCAGTAAGGATCATTCAAAGCGCCTGGATGGCTGACTATCGATTTCTTACCTGGTACAGCCAGGCATTACCGCTGGCAACGACGGCTGCGCCGTCAGGATTCGGCCCCGGCCCGGACAAATTATATTTTTCCGAAAATTTAGTCATTACTGATGCTATGACCTTCTCGGTCATCAAGCGTTGTAATCTCTGCTCATATAATTTCCCATCTATTCGCAGGATAATACGATCGTCAGTTTCAATATAGTGAGGCCATTGTTTCCAAACCTTTCCAAAACTAGTTTTCATATAACCGCTAACCAAATACAACTGGCCGTTTAAGACCACCAACCATACGGTTCTCGATGTTTCTGGGAAGAGTGTTTGGAATTCAACAACTTCACGGCCTTCCAGAAATGACCAATCGGAAGGTGCTGCACGAGTAATACCTGTACTGAACGCACCACCGGATACTATTCCCATGGGTCCATCTGCAAAACGCATGCTGAAAAAGAAGCCTGCCAGACCAATAGCAATCGCTATCAGCAGAAGCAGGAACCATCGGAAAATTGTTTTCAACATAAAGGGCTCTTTTTTTATCCTGGTTTAAAGTAAGTCATGAGTATCATGATCCCAAAAAGCTTAGGTTGAATCATAACGTTTTACTAGTCATTCCTGACTCAAATCATCCCTGATTGCCAATTCCATACCCAGATCGGCTCAATGATGACAATAAATCATTCTGCTGGGGCAAAGATATGATTCATTGATATTCCTTCGACCAGGCAATTAACTCGAAATTCTAGACACTTTTCCCAATTTTTTTTATAGGGAAATATATCGTTAAACCCACAGAGAGTTTTAAACAACAGTGCATCAATACAGTCTTCAGCCAAAGCGCTGGGAAAGCTGCCCGGTAAATCTTCCTGGGGGGTGACCGACTGCTGCCAATAAAATTTGCAATAGGCAACCGTAATCCCGGCGCCTTTTCAGGAAAGCGCCATGCCAGGTGGCCCCGTGATAAGCGATCATCATGCCCATCCTCCCACTTCACGGGAACCATGGCAATAATGCGGCAACTCCTGCGTCCTGTTCACTCGGTCGTGGTGGCCCTTTAACCTAATCCAGCCAATGGCAAACAGCTTCTTGCAGCAGATCCATACTAGGTTACCTGCAAACGCCTTTAATACCTATAAAACTTCATAATGAGATTGATCTTATATCCTGCAGATGGTTAAGCTATCAGGCCTGCCAGCAATAAGGAAAACCAGCAGCATGAAACTTTGGCACTGTCACGACGCAAGATCCCTTCGAGCACTATGGGCGTTAGAGGAGATGAACCTCGAATACGACTTGGAGGTTATGCCTTTCCCTCCAAGGTTTCTTCATGACGGTTACCTGGATATTAACGTTTTGGGGACTGTCCCTTATTTCGTAGACGGTGATGCTCACATGACCGAATCAACTGCAATCTGTCACTATCTCATTGAAAAATATCAAAAATATGAATTCGGATTACGACCTGATCAAGCACAATTTGGTCAATACCTGAACTGGCTATATCACAGCGATGCGACGCTCACTTTTCCTCAGACAGTGTTTCTCCGCTACACCCGCCTGGAACCGGACGAAACCAAAGCCGCGGTTGGAAATGATTATCGTAAGTGGTATCTGGCGCGACTAAGGATGCTCAACAAACGAGTAATGGATCACGAATTTCTGGTCGCAGATCGGTTTACGATAGCTGATATCGCCTGTGGTTATGCGCTTCTGCTCGGTGAGAATCTGGGCATCAACGAGAACTATAAACCTCAGACGCTGGACTACCTGGCTCGTCTGAAAAGTCGGAAGGGTTTCCAAAGAGCACAGACTGCCCAACTAACACACGCGCCGGCAGAGGTTCAGGGGCCGCCCGGTTAGGCGTCAAGGAATGAACCAGAATACCCCAATTGTTGCAGGTGTTGCGCAAACCCAACACCGTATTCAGGAACCTGAAGATATCACTGAGCCCATCGATTTAATGCTGCGGGCCTGTCATCTTGCTGAAGCTGACACAAATACCCACCTGTTGAACCAGGTACAGTCTATCCGGGTTATCAGGGGGGTCTGGCCATATAAGAATCCGGCCAGGTATATCGCTGAACAGATAGGTGCACAGCAGGCTCAGTGCATGGGTACTATGTTTGGTGGCAACTACAACCAGGTCGTGGTGAATGACACCGCCGCAGCCATTACTCGTGGCGAACTCGATCTTGTCCTGATAACAGGTGCTGAAATCGGTTACTCCAGTTCAAAAGCCGCCAGGTTAAATCAAACCATCGGGTATCGAGACCTGCCTGGGCTTTACGATACGGTACTGGGTCAGTCTCAACAGCCGGAACACCACGACTTTGAACGAACCAAGGGCATTCGCCAGGCCATTCAAGTTTACCCCATGTACGAAAATGCTATCCGTCATTGTCGTGGTGAGTCCATTGACCAGCACCTGAAAAGAGTTTCTGAGCTGTGGGCAGGTTTCAGTCAGATTGCCTCCTGCAACCCTCATGCCTGGCTGCAGGATCCCTTTTCTGCAGAAACAATCAGAACAGCATCCGCCCGCAACCGCCAGATAAGTGTGCCTTACACAAAACTAATGAATTCCAATAACGCCGTTGATATGGGGGCTGCTTTGATAATGTGCTCGGTCGCTAAAGCCCGGTCTTTAGGAATTCCCGAATCAAAATGGGTCTATCCGTACGCCGGCGTTGAGGGTAACGATCATTTCTCAGCTTCTGTCAGGGACAACTTCTATTCGTCTCCGGCCATACGCTTAGCCGGGCAGCGTTTGTTTGAATTAACCCAAACTGGGCCAGATAATCTGGATTATGTAGACTTATACAGCTGTTTCCCTGCTGCGGTCCAGATAGCGGCCCAGGAACTCGGCTTGCCTGAAACACGCCCCCTCACCGTTACCGGTGGCCTTACCTTTGCCGGTGGGCCACTTAATAACTATGTCATGCATAGTATTGCCCGGACTGTCGAATTGCTAAGGAAAGATCCGCATAAAAAAGCCCTGGTAACAGCCAACGGTGGAAACCTCTACAAGCAAGCCATGGCCATTTACTCGGGTGTACCGCCAGCAAGTACTTTTAAGCGAGACAACGTACAACAACAAATTGATGCCCTGCCGGCGCGCGCTTGTCTCCCTGAATATCAGGGTCGAGTCACCGTTGAGTCTTATACTGTCATGTATGATCACCAGAAACCGGTTATTGCGCACCTGTCATGCCTCACCGAATCGGGCCAAAGAGTCTGGGCCAACTCCCGAGATCAGGCTCTGATGCAGGCCATGACCGAGCAGGAATTCTGTGGCTCAGCCGCAAAGCTGGGCCCCCGACAGGACATTCAAATTCTGTCGTAGCGCCCGGCAACAAGTTAGTGCGGATTGATTGACTGAAAAATTAAATTCTGTTTATGTAACAGCTGGCGTCCAAAAAAATAGGAGTGCACGCATGCGGTACCTGCTGACAGCTTCAACCCTGCTGATATTTTC